>NZ_DDLD01000096.1:0-8459 GCF_002339435.1 Acinetobacter sp. UBA2581
CAAACATGTGGGACCACCTCTGTCTTACATTCATCTGATTTTTAGTTAAATAAGATCCTGTTACAAAAACTTACCACTGGGGGACTTTTTAGTTATCAAAAAAATCTTGATGGTCTCCATCTACTGGTTTGAAGTTTCTAGGCGAAAGGAATGGGAGCGTAAGAAGCATCAGCTTGAATATCGACAGAAATAGCGTGAACTCCATATAGGTATAATAGATGCTGAAGCGCTGCAAATACGTGCAGTTCAGCTTATAACAAATGATGTAAGTGATTAATAAGCACTCGAAGATTTACTTGATTAAATCTCATTGGATGAGCAAATTGATCCTGTCTGTACAGATGAAGCTTATGACACCAAGCACTGCCGACAAGTCATTTTAGATCAAGATACACATGCAGTTATTCCTCTAAAAAATACAAAATTTTGGAAACATCAAAAAACAGGATATTTAGAGAGAAACGAATTATAAAAAACAGTCAAACATCTAGCTAGAGCTATTTGGAAAAAGTGGTCAGGTTAACATTGACGAAGCTTGATAGAAACCAAGATAGCCTGTATCAAGCTATTAGGCGATAAATTAACGGCAAAGTGCTTTGATAGCCAGGTGAATGAAATTCATGCACGTGTAGCCGTGTTAAATAAACTCACGAAATTAAGTCGGCCGATATGCATATTTTAAATTTAATTTCAGTGACTTAGAATAGATAAACCTTTGAAGCTCTTATGTAATAAAGTCAGTACCTGGGACAGTGTTTCAGGTGTAAATCTGTCCAGGAAAATGGGCACGGACTAGACTTTTCTCTGGTAAAAAAGGTGTTAAACAAATATGGCTATCAGATTCAATTTATAGCGGCGCAACCTCAATATTTAAGTGTATTCGTTCAGACTTGATCGTACATTCTTCTTGAAAAAGAGAAAGTTACCCGTTTTGATAAAGGTGTCGAAATCTTAATCAAACAAAGGTAACTTTCTTATGTTGCATACTAACAATCAAATCATTAAACACAAAGTAGGTCTGCTCAATTTAGCTGAAGAGCTTCAGAATGTATCCAGAGCATGCAAAGTGATGATGGGTGTTTCAAGAGATACATTTTATCGCTATCAAGAATTAGTGAAGTCTGGTGATATTGACGCACTGATCAATAAATCCTATCGAGTACCAAATTCAAAAAACCGTGTAGATGATGCTATTGAACAGGCTGTTATTGATTTCGCAATTCAATATCCCGCATATGGTCAGCACCGTACTAGTAATGAATTATGCAAGAAGGGTGTATTCGTTTCAGGGAGTGGTGTTCGCTCTATATGGCTTCGTCACGATTTAGAGAACTTTAAGAAGCGTTTAAAAGCACTTGAGGCTAAAGTGGCACAGGATGGTACTGAATTAAATGATCAGCAGATTGCGGCACTTGAACGTAAGCATGAGGATGACGTTGCTTGTGGTGAAATCGAAACAGCTCATCTAGGCTATTTAGGCGCGCAAGACACCTTTTATGTCGGGAATCTCAAAGGTGTTGGACGAATCTACCAACAAACATTCATCTACACTTATAGCAAGATCGTTCATTGCAAGCTCTATACAACAAAAACACCGATTACAGCGGCTGATTTACTCAATGATCGTGTATTGCCATTCTATCAATCTCAGGACTTACCAATGCTTCGCATCCTCACACTTGCGCAGCAGTGCTGCTCAGGTACTGAGGATGCGCTAAGGTAGAACAACATGACTATGAGTTGTATCTGGCAGTCAATGATATTGATCACACTGTCAACGGCATTCTAAAATTGACCCCTTTTACCTTACAAATGGCAAAGTAAAATTGACCCCTTTGATCTCGTATTAAGTTTCAACCTGGGGCTGAATCCCAATTCTTTTTTTACCCTTCAAACGATAACTCTCACCCGATATTTGTACCACATGACAGTGATGTAATAGCCGATCTAACATCGCAGCGGTCAACGTGACATCATCCGCAAATGACTTAGACCATTGGCTAAAGGGTAAGTTACTCGTCAATATCGTACTGCCTTTTTCATAACGCTTGGCAATCACGTTAAAGAACAGATTCGCTTCTTCACGTCCAAATGGTAAATAACCAATTTCATCGATAATCAGTAACTTTGGTCCCAGTACCGCACGCTGCATATAGGTTTTCAATTTACCTTGCTGATAGGCTGTACTCAGTTGCAGCATTAAATCCGCTGCGGTAATGAACTTGATCTTAATGTTGTTCATGATGGCCTTATAGCCTAATGCCATAGATAAGTGCGTTTTTCCTACTCCGCTAGCCCCCAGAAACACCACATTTTCTGCTCTAGCAATAAAGCTCAGATTGAACAGTTCAATCACCTGTGATTTAGGGGCCCCTAGGGCATAATTAAAATCATAGTCTTCCAGGGTTTTGACTTGAGGCAGGCCTGAGAGTTTCATCAGTACCTGCTGACTGCGCTGTTGCCTGGCAGCATATTCATGTGTCAAGATTGCTTCAACAAAGTCGGCATAACTTCCATCCTGACCTAATGTTTGTTGTGCATGATGTGACCATTGTGATGCGATGGCAGGCAGATTGAGCTTTTGGCAAAGCTGCTCTATACGGTCGTATTGCAGATTCATCAGGAAACTCCTAGCAACTGATCATATACCGATAAGGGATGCTGCAAACTCTCGTAGGGCATGATATGCTGTGCTGCTGCAACAGGTACAGTGCCAGAACCTGTATCTGATTGCGGTAATGGCGTAAATTTTTGCTGCTCCTGTTGCAGTCGAACAGCCGGTTTTTCTTGCGTGGTGGCATGAATCCGCTGATTGGCGGTTTCATGCAGCCACCGGCCAATGTGGGCATTGGCGACATCAACATTTAACAGTAAACCCGAAGTCTTCAGGCTTGCTTTCAATGGCACAATAAAGCTTGATTTGAGGTATCCATTAAAGCGTTCAACTTTGCCTTTGGTCTGTGCACGGTAGGGCTTACATACGCGAGGACGAAAGCTGTATTTCTTGGCGCAGTCGAGCAGTTTGGGGTTCCATTTATGCTGCCCCTCCTGATAGGCATCCCGTTCAATCATGATCGTTTTAGCGTTATCAAACAGGATTTCTTGAGGTACTCCTGCAAAGAACTGAAATGCATTTTCTAGACCATCGATCCATGCATCGGTACGTTCATGATCATAAAATTTCACGAAAGTCGCTCTGGAATACCCTAATGTTGCGACAAAGGCTTTCAAAGTCGTGTTGTTGCGTCGAATCGTGGTGAAATCCACCTGCATTTGTTGGCCAGGTTGGGTTTCAAAACGAATGATCGGTTCCGGTTTAGCAACTGGTTTTAATGTTGCGAGATATTCCCTCAAGATCCTGATCTTTCCTGGATATCCCAACCTTAAAATTTCCTGGTAGAGCACAACAGCAGGAATCCATTCAGGATGAGCTGCGTTTACACGTTTGAGTAAATAGGGTTTATATGGATCAAGAATACTTGTTCTAGGTTGTGTACGCCGATACTGAGGTGTTTCCTTCTGCCGTAAATATTTACGTACGGTATTTCGGGACACCCCCAGTTCACGACTAATGGCTTTAATGGATTTACCTTGCTGATGAAGTATTTGGATTGTCACTGCTTGCTCCAAAGTTAACATGTTGAGCAGTCCAAAATGACCGCTATATTAACCAAGGGGGTCAGTTTTTAAATGCCGTTAGGGGGTCATTTTTACACTGCCGCTAACAACACGAAGACAAAAGCAGCTTCCCCGCAAACAAATGGTATATGTGAGCGTTTCCATAAGACGATTTTGCAGGAGTTCTATCAAATTACGTTTAGGAAGAAGCTTTATAGCTCATTGGAAGAATTACAGGTTGATCTAGACGATTGGCTGAAATTCTATAATACTGAACGGACTCATCAAGGAAAAATGTGCTGTGGTCGTATACCACTTGAAACTTTACTTGATGGAAAACGGATTTGGGCTGAGAAAAATTTAGCTCAAATTTAACCTGACAGGCACAATAAAAAATGGGTAACTGTCAGATCAGGTTTGAGATACCGTCTCCACCGTCAAGCAAATTATTAAGAATTGATGCAATAATTTGCTTGATAAGGTTGTTGGTGTTTGAGTACACCATAACAAAGATGGACTAACTTCCTCATCGCAGCTCCAATCGCCATCATCTTAGTTTTACCATTCGCTAATAAGCGCTCATTCATTTTTTTGATATGAGGGTTATGTCGAGTTGCTACAACGGCTGCCATATATAAACCAGCACGTATTTTGGAAGAGCCTGCTTTAGATAAGCGGCTTCTACCACGAATGGAGCTACCCGATTGTTTTTGAATTGGAACCAAGCCGATAAAGGCTGCTGCTTGGCTAGCTTTTTCAAAAGTGTGGCTGCGCAAGAAACTAAGCATTAATAAGCTGGTTCGGTCTGCAATGGCAGGAATACTACTGAGCAGATCTTTGTCATTTTTTAAATCTGGATTCTGGTCAATATGATTATCAATTTGTTGATCAATATTTTGTATGTGTTTGTTTAATTGCGTAATACTATTATGAATAGATTCCAGTACAGGCTCCATAGTAAAAGTAGAATTTGCTTTTTCCAAACGATTCTTTTCACGTTGTAAATCGTCGTAAAGGACAGCTCTTCTCTCTAGCAATGCATTAAGCAATTGAATATGTTCAGGCAGAGGTTGCCAAAAATGTAGATCTGCTGTCATTGCAAATCTGGCTAAAACTTCGCTATCTACCTTGTCTGTTTTATTCAGCTTGGACATACTCTGAGCAAAATATCGAGCTCTGGCAGGATTGGTTACACAGACCTGATAACCTGCTTTAAATAAATATTGAGCTAAGAGTTCATGATAAATAGAAGTGGCTTCCATTAATGTAATGGTCTGCATAGATGTAGCAGCATGGTGATTTAGCCAAATTTGAAGTTGCTCAAAACCGTCTTGTGTATTCGAAAAGGTTTTTGTCTTCTTCTTACTTGTAGAATTGTCTAAAATTAAACAGCAATCAATTTTAGCTTTAGCAACATCAATATCAAGATAAAACATAATCTTACCTGCCTGATTTACCCAATTATTGTTTTAGCATAACCACTGTCTTTTCTTGTGAATACAGCATCAGAGTGCTTAGTTACCGTCCAGAGTTGTGTAAGTGGTTAGGGCAAATTACAGGTTTTATCTCAAACCCAAACCTTATGTTTTGCTAGTACACGAAACTCTGTAATTTGCAATATAGTGATAGCTAATCACTATGAGGGGTAAGATACAAGCTAGTACACCAGCGCAATTCTCGCTACTTTCAGTAAGCGACTCTGGCTCAATCATAATGGGCTGACTCAATCGAATCGAGGTAAATCGATCCATCACAATTGGAGCAGAAATTATGCTTGAATACATTCTTGGATAATGCTGAAAAGTCTTTGAGTTTTAATCAATAAACAAGAGTATCCATGTCTACCCTCAACTTTACTTATTTTCAGACAGCAACCAATCGAGAGCACTCATTTTTACAATACCATTATAATTTGCTTCAGCCCCTATCGTGTCTAAGGTAAGTAAATATTTGGGATACGAATCAGAAATTTTCTGTAATGGACGTAACTCTCGGCTGAGTGTCTCCTCATTGAGCGTTTCTAACGCCACTTGATAATAAGTTAAATTCTGTAAAGTATCGACAGCAACAAAATCAATTTCATATTCATCAACCCGCCCTACATAGACCGTATAACCTCGTCTGATAAGCTCAAGATAAATTACATTTTCTAAGATATGACCTTGATCAGCATTAGCATCAGGCAACATAATCCGGCGCAATCCGACATCAACTAAATAGTATTTTTCAGAGGATTGTAATAACTCACGCCCGCGTACTTTAAATTGTGCAGCACTATAAAATAACAAACTGTCCTGTAAGCCCTGAATATAGCGTTTTACTGTTTCAAATGAAATTTTAACCCCACTTGAAACAAAGGTATTTTTAATTTTATTGATGGAAATAGGTGAGCCTGTCACGCTTGCCAAATATCTTGCGACACGCTCGAGAGAGTTAATATCGGCAGTATTCAAACGGGGAATTACATCTTTAAACATTACACTGGCATAGACCGCTTGCAAGTAATCATAAGTTTCTTGCTGGCTAGTCATGGCAAGCGTATAAGGGAAACTACTGCTCGTATACATGGCATACAAATCACGATTGGATAATTGTTGGATGATCGGATTATTTTCAATATGCCACTGTTTAAATTCTTGGAATGACAAAGGTAGAACATGTTGCTCGATATAGCGTCCTGTAAGTAAAGTCGCAAGTTCTCCACTTAGAAAGAATGCGTTTGAGCCTGTAATATATAAATCGATATAATCCCGAACATATAAAGAGTCGACCACTTTCTCAAAATTTGTAACATGTTGTATTTCATCTAAAAAAACATAGTTTTTTTTACTTTTATCAACTTTGGACAATACATAATCATGTAGTTTACGGTAATCGGTGAGTTCTTCAAATTCCATAAATTCGAAGTTGATGGCAATGATGTTTTCGGCTTGTACACCCTGTGCTTTTAGGTCTTGTTGAAACATCGCCAATAAGGTGGATTTTCCAGAGCGACGTACACCTGAAAGTACTTTAATGACATCACGGTTTTGCCATGTATTCAGAAATTTTAAGTAACCATCACGTCGAATATTAGCGCTTCTCATTATTTACACTTAGAATCTAAATTTTTAATAAATTATATCAAATTTTAGAACTCACATGTAAATACATTTAACTTTTAAAAAAGTTTAAAGGTTAAGTGAAACATTCAAAGCTGCTGTTGAAGCATGCGGATAGTAAATGTAATAAAAATCTAGATTCTATCTTTTTTGATTATTTTCCATGTCATGTTATGTCATTGATGCTACGACTTAACTGCTATATAAATTAAGTGAAAAGTAAATAAAACTAAGATGTTAACTAGAGTGGAACTCATTTTTGTGTTGCTGATGGTCTCAGCCTTAATACTCATTGCTTATGAAATACTAAAGAGTTTATTTTAGGGTATCTATATCAAAAAAATGCCCATAGAGGGAATCTATTGGCCAAACTAAGAGCCTATCCAGTATTAATTTCATTCTTTTTTAGCAATTGAAAAAATAATTTGTTAAATTCCCCTCATGAGAAAACCATATCCCTGCAACATTAGTCGAGAAGCTTTTAAAGAAATTGAACTGCTACGATTGAGCAGAAGAAAACAAACACGTCCAAGAGTCGTTGATGTCTATGAAGTATTTTGCGCATTGCTCTATATTCTAATAAGTGGATGCCAAAGAAGTATGCTTCCTTGAGACTTCCCACCTTAGAACCTATCCAGAATATTTTCTATGCAAAAGTAGTTTTAAAAAGGCTAAATTAATGAACTGAAGGTTCGTATTTAGGTACTTTTCACAGTTTTTCCAGAGCCTTCTACATTTTTCTAACCAGGCAAATGATCTTTCCACAACCCAGCGTTGTGGAATGGCTGCAAATTTATGCAATCCACTTCTTTTAGCTACATCAACTCGGGATCCGATTAAATTATTAACAGCCAAAGAAAAGGGTTCACCTGTATAACCGCCATCAACAAGTACAACCTCTACATTTTGTAAGCTATCTTTATGCAAAGTTATAGTATCTAACGCACCTTGACGATCTGTTTTATCTGCTGTCGTAACCAATATTCCATGCGGGAGACCTTCAGTATCAACAATAATATGTCTTTTAATGCCTGAAACTTTTTTACCAACATTATACCCTTTATCACGTGCAGTATCTGTGTTTTTTACACTTTGTGAATCAATCATGATAAAGCCCGTTTGTTCTTTCCATCCTTTGCTGATACGAGCCTCGCCAACCACATTACCCCTCGCATTCTAGATATTGAAGGGTTTTTTCTTTTCTTATGGGTAAATATCCTGGAAGATAGAGTACAAGCTAAAAAGATTTGCAGTTCTGTTGTGATTTGTTTGATATTATCTATATCTAGCTATGATTTATTGAGTTTACTATTTCATCATTAAAGAATAGAGGTATATATGTGTTCTAAGCATAGACTTGAAGATGTTACTGCCATGAATAATGAAGGTGATGAGGTTATTGTAAAAAGAGTTTATGAGCCTAAATCTAGTAGTAATTTGACTTCAAATATTGGAGGAAATATATATCAACCTTCTAATCAAATTATTGTTGATGGGCAAGTCATAAGATTAACTTTAGATAATTGTTTTATTCACCCCAAAAATAAAAAAATATATTCGATCTGATCTAAAAAATATTGTTTAAACCTCCTCCGGGAGGTTTATTAATAGCTAAGCTTTTCTTGACAGATTATAGCGCACGAAACCCGCTATAAATATTCTATTAGCAGGTCTTTTATTTCCCAGAAATATAAAGAATAGAATCCCGTATATCTTCACCGTAAGCGTCCGCTGAACACA
>NZ_DDLD01000055.1:0-69035 GCF_002339435.1 Acinetobacter sp. UBA2581
ACTTTCGCAAGAGATCTATTGGTAACCCGGGTTTCGGAATAAAAAATCTGATGATTTATCTATGAAAAGTGAAGAGTAAATGAAGGTTGAGACTTTACCTGTTTTATTGAACTCATCATCTAACGATATAAATGGTTGTACGAAAGTATTAATGGGAATTAGAGTTAATATACAAATTTTTCATAATTTACCTATTTTGCTTTTTGAATTTTATCAATATAAAAATCAATATCTTTTTCTTCGTAGCCTAAAAGATGCCCAATTTCTCGTTCTAAATCAAAATTTATTTTTTTGATATTTAATTGTTTATTAATTAAGTCTAATAATCTATAAGCATTATCTTTTTCATTAGGTATATAAAAAATATATACATCAATCTCTAAGTCTTTCAGTCTAGATTTAATCTTACTAGAAATTAAATTTATCTCACCATTGTCACAAGGTTCTCTGAATTCTTCTGGAAAAAAATCAAATAATGCAATTTTTTTTTGATTTACTCTCATTAACTCAAGTTCTATTTCTTCGTGTGGTCCAATTTTAGGATTGCTAGTCATATATTTGTCTCTAGAATAAAAGATAGGGATAAGATTTAAACTCCTATCTTTGTTAAATTACTATTGTAGCTTAATGTAACAATACTGACAGTAATTTGGTGAGTAGATACCACCATGTCTGCCACTATATTCCGCACACACATATGGTCCAGTTACACCGCCTTGAGTTTCTTTCATATCACTTTCTGACATTAGATCTCTTTCATAAATCAAAAAACGATCAATATTTTGCTTATTATTTGTACTAAACAATTTTAAATAATCATGCATAATCTGCGAATGAAATATACCGATTCAAAGAAGCGTTCTGAAACACAGTTCAAGCGATATATAGGCATCTCATGGTTAACCTTTGAATTTAATGGTTGAACAACTTAAAATGCATATCCCTGCTAAAGGCAGACCGTCCAAATTAAGTATAGAAGATCAAATCCTTCTGTGTTTAAGTTACTAGCGTGAATATCGAACATTGTTCCATGTTGCAATAAGTTATGGTGTGTCAGAGCCAACTGCTTCAAGAATTGTCCGTCATGTAGAGGACTGCCTGATCCAGTCTAATTTATTTAATTTACTAAAGAATTTGCCTGAAGGTGAAGGCATAGACTGGAATGTTGTGATTGTAGATGCCACAGAAATTCCAATACAAAGACCTAAAAAAACAGAAGAAAAGCTATAGTGGCAAGAAGAAGGTACATACTTTCAAAGTACAGGCATCATTCATTATAGAACTCAGCAAATTCTGAGTTTATGCACTAGTCGTGGTGCTGTACATGATTTTGAACTCTTTAAAAGGAACTTGAATCAAATTCCCTTCGAGGCATTTGTCCTTGCAGACAAGAGTTATCAAAGGATTTATGCAGTATATTCAAATAGCCTATTGCCTCTAAAAGCAAAGAAGCATTGCAAACTAGATCCCGAACTAAAGATTTGTAATCAGGAAATCAATAAAAGAAAAATTGGCATTGAGCATGTATTTGGCAGTTTGAAAACTTTCAAAATCCTTGCAGAACGTTATAGAAACAGAGGGAAAAGACTTGGTTTGAGATTCAATTTAATCGCTAGAATATACAATTTAGAACTGTGTAAAAAATGATTTATGAAAGAAGCCTATTATTAAATTTTTTATTAAATCTAATCAAATTTTATTTTAACAATCTTTATCCAATAAATAAGCCTCTTATTTTAAGAGGCTTATTTTTAGATTGCGACCACTTTTACAATAATGGTTTGGCTTTCTTCCTGCTCTTCGGCCAGATATAAACGCTTTAATTCTTTGCTTTTGACTTTAAACTTTAAATTCTGGTAATGAATGATGCTTGGGATCTGATCAAAATATTGACCATCTGCCTCAATTTCTTCCTGAAATAAAGGAGTACCCAGTTGATAATCTAGACTTTTTAATACGGAATACTTCACTGTGGTTTTCATTCTTACAACCTACTTTCCTTACGCACTTTATTTTTATTTTTACCACTGATCAGAGCAAGTTAAAACCATTAATTTCAAATATTGACCAAGCATTAAACAATCAGTTCAACAACTGCTAAACTTACATTTGGAATACTAAAATTACAAAAATATTTTACCTTTCATCATAATAAAGAAATAATCTCACAGTTGATACAAAAGCAAAATGGGACTACATTGGAATAAAGATTACCTTCTAACTAAGACAAAATAGACATTATGATTAAAACATGTTGTGGCCTGCTGGAACAAAGAAACATCAAGATTGCTTTTATCGAAAGTGCAAGTTCTGGTTATTTAACCAGTCAGTTCTCAATTTGCAAAAATGAAGGTGCTGAAATCTTGTTGGGTGGTCTGGTATGCTATGACCCGTCAGTGAAGATCAATGTTTTGGGAATTTCTCCGAATCTGATTAGTACGCATTCAGCTGAATCCATGCCAGTAACGGTTGCTCTGGCTGAGGCAGGCAAAAAAATGTTTCAGGAGGCGGACTGGATTATTGCTTGTACAGGCTTGCTTAAACCAGGCGGTAGCGCGACACCTGATAAACCGGAAGGTACTTTCTTCGCTGCTGTTTATGATGGTCTTCAGACTCACCAGTTCCAGTATTATATTAAAGGCACACCACAGGAACGTCTCAATAAACTGGCAGCCGTCATTGCACATGACATGATTAATCTACTCAACACCTAAAGCCAAAACTGTTTATATGAATGCTGATCAAACTTCATTATTTCTACTGTATTTATAGTTAAATTATTTCTATAAAAGCACGTTTTTTTAATGAGGCCTGATCAGTGATGAAAATAAGAATTGCAGCCCTTTTGCTCGCCCTTGGCATTCCTGTATCCGCTTTCGCCACTGTCGGTGGCCCACAGAATATTGAAGTTTTGGGTTATGAAGTCAAAGACCAGAAACTTTATCTGTTGCGGCATTATCTCGATGGTCGCGGACGCCTACCTCAACTGTATTATTATCATTTTAAATCCAAAACCCCGAATCAGCTAATTCAGGTAAATTCCCTGTATATCAATCCGAAAACCAAGCAGATTGACTATGATCAGGACAGCCGTAAGTTTGAACAGGAAATTGCCAAAATTAAAAAGCGTCTGATTCCGTTAGTACCTCTGCAAAAGCAAAATATCCAGCTCAAGCTATTAAAGACCAGCAAAGGTACTGCCCCTGCATGGCATGACCCTAAACAGAAAGTTCCAAAATGGACTTATCAATATCGAGTGCAATCTGGCCAGTATAAAAGTCCTGTTCAGCAAGCAGTCAGCTATAAAGCAGATTTAAGATTAAGCCAAGCTTACAAAGTACCGAAACAGAATAAAATACTGGTGACAGTAAAATACTTAGGCATCCCATTTGAAACCGGTTATCACATTGAAGATCCGGCATTATTAAGTCGCTAAACCAATTTCAATAAACGATCAGCAAAAAATAAGGCCTCATAGAGACCTTATTTTTTATTTAGAATATTTCTGGCTTACGCAGCAGAAGTGCGCTCAGCAATTGGAACCACTTTACGCAATTCTGGACCAGTATAATCCGCGCTTGGACGGATAATCCGGTTATCTGCACGTTGTTCCATCACATGCGCTGCCCAACCTGTGACACGTGACATCACAAAGATTGGCGTAAACAGTTTGGTTGGAATACCCATGAAGTGATAAGCAGAAGCATGGAAAAAGTCTGCGTTACAGAACAGTTTTTTCTCGCGCCACATCACTTCTTCACAACGCACTGAAACTGGATACAGTACAGTATCGCCCACGTCTTTTGCCAGTTTCTCTGACCACTGCTTGATAATGCCATTACGCGGATCATTGTCCTTATAAATCGCATGACCAAAGCCCATGATTTTTTCTTTACGCTCCAGCATGCCCAGCATTTCGCGCTCGGCTTCTTCTGGAGATTTCCAGTTTTCAATCATGTCCATTGCCGCTTCGTTGGCACCGCCGTGTAATGGACCCCGTAGTGAACCAATTGCGCCGGTAATACATGAATGCAGGTCAGACAAAGTTGATGCACAAACACGCGCTGTGAAGGTTGAAGCATTAAATTCATGCTCTGCATACAGAATCAGGGATACATTCATCACCTGTTCATGCAGCTGATTTGGCTTCTTGCCATGTAGCAAATGAAGGAACTGAGCACCGATTGAATCATCATCGGTATTTTCATCAATGCGTACGCCGTCATGGCTATAGCGATACCAATAGCAGATAATTGCTGGCAACGTCGCCAGAATACGGTCTGCAACATCCTGTTGCTGATCAAAAGACTGTTCAGTTTCAAGGTTGCCCAGCATCGATACGCCAGTACGCATCACATCCATTGGATGTGAGTCCGCTGGAATGCGCTCAAGTACTTCTTTCAATGCTTGTGGCAGTACACGCAAAGATTTCAGTTTTGCTTTATAGGCTGCCAACTGTTCTGAAGTTGGTAATTCACCAAAGAAAATCAGGTAAGCGACTTCTTCAAACTGACAGTTTTCTGCCAGATCCTGTACGTCATAGCCGCGATAGGTCAGGCCTGCACCACTTTTGCCTACTGTTGAAAGTGCAGTTTTGCCTGCGACTTGTCCGCGCAATCCTGCGCCAGTGAGTACTTTTCCTTCAGCCATTGTTTTAATTCTCCTGCTTGAACAGTTTATCTAATGTGTTTTCGAAGCTGTGATAATCTAAAAATTCGTATAATTCTTTACGCGGTTGCATTTTATCCAGAACATGCACCTGTGTACCATTTTCACGCACTGAGCGCATCACTTCCAGTGCCGCTTTTTGCATCGCACGGGTGGCTGATAGCGGGTAAAGTACCATGCGAATACCCTGCTCAGCCAGTTCTTCAGTGGTGTAATATGGGGTATCACCAAATTCGGTAATATTGGCCAATACTGGGACACCAACTGCATCACATACGGTGCGATACATCGTAATATCCGTCATTGCCTCAGCAAAAATGGCATCTGCACCTGCTTCGACACAGGCACAAGCACGGTCAATCACTGCCTGCAGACCTTCTTTCTGTAATGCATCGGTACGTGCCATCACCACAAAGTTTGAATCGGTTTTAGCATCGACTGCCGCCTTGATCCGGTCAACCATTTCCTGTTGGGTCACAATTTCCTTATTCGGACGATGACCACAACGCTTTTGCGCAACCTGGTCTTCGATATGCACAGCTGCAGCGCCAGCAGCAATCATCTGCTTGATGCTGCGCGCGATATTAAATGCACCGCCCCAGCCTGTATCAATATCAACCAGTAATGGTGTATCTACACGTTCAGTAATGCGACGCACATCTTCCAGAACATTATCCAGGCTGGTCATGCCTAGATCGGGTAGACCATAAGAATAGTTTGCAACACCGGCACCAGAGAGATAAATGGCTTTATAACCGACCTGTTTGGCCATCATGGCAGCATAGGCATTCACTGTGCCCATAATTTGTAATGGCTTTTCGACTTCAAGCGCTTGTCTAAACTTTAAACCTGCAGACATTTGTTCTGTCATCTTCCCTTCCACAGTCTTGGCTATAATTATTGAGATTTGAGTATACCGATTTGGAACCATGATGCTACAAGCCAATAGAATAAAAACTCTAAAACTTTAGTCAAACTTTTAAGTTTTACTTGACTCATTGAATAAATTCCGTCTTCATCCGGTCCGATTGTGAAATCTGCGGATATATTTGTTATGATGAACTACCAAGTTTATATAACCTGTTGATATACCATCCTCTATGCAAAACCTTGTTCATCTGGAACCACTCGCCAAAGATCTGCCACAAACCAAACGTGGTCATGAGCGCTGCGTTGCGCTGCTGGTCTCTGCGACCGAACTGTTTCTGGAACATGGTTATGATGCAGTTTCTCTAGATGATATTGTCCAGCATGCAGGCGGTTCCAAGGCTTCTATTTACAAGTACTTTGGCAACAAAGAAGGCTTGTTTAAGGCCATTTGCGATTATCGTCGTATCAAGTTTTTTGAAGATATCAGTATTCCGATCGAGCTGATGGCTCTGGATTTTCGTAGTTATCTGGTACATACGCTGCTTAATTTTTACCATCAGATCATGCAACCGGAAAATTCAGCCTTTATGCGTCTGGTGCTGGAACAGAGTCAGCGTAATCCGGAACTCGCGCAGCATATTCATGAACGAGGCCCAGTACATGTACAAAGTGCGATTGCCACGGCTTTAGAACAAGCAGATGCGCAAGGTTTATTGCATTGCGAGAATCCGCAATATTCGGCCCAGTTATATTTTGGCATCTTGCGTAATCTGGAATGGCGGATTCTGATGGGAATTCCGGTAAAGGAAGATGATCAGGAAATCGACAAATACATCAGTTATTGTGTGGATCGATTTTTAGACGGTCATCAAAAAGTCTAGTTTTTTTGCATTTTTCATTGCTTATAGTATATTAGCCGATTCCGTATTTTTTCTTAAACTAACCAACAACTGATTGTTGATCGAGTTTTTCGGCAATTATTGTGGAGTAACGAATGGCTCTCCGTCACTTTCTCACCTTACGCGATTTATCAACTTTAGAACTTAACCAGATTTTGCAACGCGCAATTGAGCTTAAGCGCAAACAGCATAACAATGAAGTGTTCCAACCATTTGTTGGTAAAGTGATGGGCATGATTTTTGAAAAATCGAGTACCCGTACGCGTGTTTCGTTTGAAGCTGGCATGAGCCAATTTGGTGGTAGCGCAATTTTCCTGTCTTCACGCGATACCCAACTGGGTCGCGGTGAGCCAATTGAAGATTCTGCACGTGTGATTTCCAGCATGCTGGATATTGTGATGATCCGCACTTTCGGTCACGATATCGTAGAACGTTTTGCTTCTTATTCAAAAGTTCCAGTGATCAACGCTTTGACTGATGATCATCACCCTTGCCAGTTACTTGCTGACATGCAGACTTATCTGGAACATCGCGGTTCGATCGAAGGTAAAACTGTTGCCTGGATCGGCGATGGCAATAATATGTGTAACTCTTATATCGAAGCAGCGCACATGTGGGGCTTCAAGCTAAAAGTTGCAGCACCGAAAGGCTATGAGCCTCAAGAACAGTTCCTATCTGAATTCGCACACTGTGTAGAACTGGTCGATACTGCTGAAGATGCAGCAGTCAATGCTGACCTGATCGTCACTGACGTTTGGGCAAGTATGGGCCAGGAAGAAGAACAGAAAATCCGTGAAAAAGCTTTTGCGGACTATCAGGTGAATGAACGCCTAATGGATCTTGCACACCCAGACTGCTTGTTCATGCATTGCTTACCTGCGCATCGTGGTGAAGAAATTTCTGAAAATATGCTGGACCACAAAAATGCTGTGGTTTGGGATGAAGCAGAAAACCGCCTTCATGCACAAAAAGCACTGGTTGAATTTCTGTTGAATGAAAACCTGAAAAAAGACTGATTTCTTCAAAAATCTTCACAAATTAAGCACCAATCTCTGGTGCTTTTTTTGTTTCAGCTCTTATAATCAGAATTGAAACGACATAAAAAGTGTGATGCGATACAATGCAAAAAAAATATTGGGCTTTGGCACTCCTGGCAGGTTTTAGTAGTGCTGCTTTACCGGTGTATGCTTCTGAATTCGACCAATATCTCCAAGGAAAAGGCATTCTGGACAGCAAGTTTAAAATTGAGAAAAAAGCTGAATTGAACGAACTGCTTGCCGTGCTGAGTGCGGAAGATTCCAAGACTTTGCCGCTACAGATCGATCAGAATACGATCATAGAGCAGTTACAACTTACTGCCAATAAAACCACACTTAAAGGCATGATCACGACACCCGACTTTAGTCAGTTTGAGAAGGACCTAGGCCGTAAAGAAGTCCTTAAGGTGATTCGTAATAATCTTTTAAATAACTGCCAGATCTTTTTTGAACATCGCTATCAGATCGCCAATCCTTATAAAATCGAACTTAGTCTCAGTTCCCAAACGCATACTTATAATGTAGATCTCTCCCAGAAAGACTGTAATGTAAAATAATCTTGTCTAAAATCAATAAAGGCAGCTTTAGCTGCCTTTTGATAAATTCTATTTTGGTAAATATAAACAGACGGTCAACGGATCAAACCTTGTGGCTGTAAAATAATAATTAATGCACCTAGAATGACCACGATTCCCCCAAGCAGATCCCAACGTGAAAGGCTGATCTGATCAACGAATCTCAGCCACATCAATGCTGAGAAAATATAAATTCCCCCATAGGCGGCATAAATACGCCCAGAAGCGGCTGGATGCAAAGTCAAAAGCCAGACAAAAGCAGCTAAAGCTAATGCCGTCGGAACCCATAACCACTGGCTCTTCGCCTGATTTAAAATCAGGTAAGGAAAATAACAGCCCAAAATTTCCATCAATGCTGTTAATAAAAATAGAAAAAACGTAGTTAAAAGCTTGCTAATCTGGATATCCATATATTTCGCTAAATCAGAAACTCTTTAAACCAAGAGTACATAAATTAAGGGCAAATAAAACAACAAAACCCGTGCGAACACGGGTCTGATGATGATCTATTCAATGATTAAGCTGGTTCAGCAGTCTGATCTTCGAAGACTTCAAGTTTCAGACCGACAGATTTACCATTTTCTTTCTTCACAGAAACTGAAACGTTACCACCATTTTCGGCCAGTTCACCAAACAGAATCATTTCAGCCAGTGGTTTTTTCAGATGTTCCTGAATCAGACGTTGCATCGGTCGAGCACCCATCAAGCGATCATAGCCATTTTCAGCCATCCACTCACGTGCGCTTTGATCCACCTCCAGCACTACTTTCTTCTCATCCAGTTGTGCCTGAAGTTCAGTCAGGAATTTATCCACGACATTTTCAATAATGGTATTCGGCAATGCCTTAAACTGAATCACGCCGTCCAGACGGTTACGGAATTCTGGCGAGAAGGCTTTCTTCATCGCTTCCTGATTGTCATTACTATTGTCCTGCTCCATGAAACCAATGCTGACACGGGAAATACTTTCCGCACCAATATTAGTCGTTAGAACCAGTACCACATTACGGAAATCGGACTTACGACCATTATTATCCGTTAATGAACCATGATCCATGATTTGTAATAACAGGTTGAATACATCTGGATGCGCTTTTTCAATCTCATCTAGAAGTAATACACAATGCGGATTTTTGTGAATCGCATCGGTCAGTAAACCGCCTTGGTCAAAACCGACATAACCTGGAGGCGCACCAATCAGACGAGAGACTGCGTGACGCTCCATGTATTCCGACATATCGAAACGTACCAGCTCTACACCCAGAATTTTCGCCAATTGCTTGGTGACTTCAGTTTTACCCACACCGGTAGGACCAGCGAAGACAAAACTACCGACTGGCTTATCAGGCGATTTCAAACCTGCACGAGACAGTTTGATCGCAGAAGCTAAAGCTTCAATTGCTTCATCCTGGCCGAAGACCACACGTTTCAGATCACGCTCAAGGTTTTCCAGCACAGACTTGTCATCTGTAGAAACCGTTTTCGGTGGAATACGGGCAATCTTGGACACAATGTCTTCGATGTTTTCAACCGTAATCAGGCTGTCATCTTGCTCAGCTTTCAAACGGCGTTGTGCACCGGCTTCATCAATCACGTCAATTGCTTTATCTGGCAAAAAACGGTCATTAATAAATTTCGCTGACAGCTCAACCGCAGAAACCAGTGCCTGATCATCATAATGTACATGGTGAAAATCTTCAAATTTAGATTTCAGGCCACGCAAGATATCAATCGTTTCTGTAATCGAAGGCTCATTCACATCTATTTTTTGGAACCGACGTGACAAGGCATGATCTTTTTCAAAGACCTGACGGTATTCCTGGAATGTGGTTGAACCGATGCAACGCAATGAACCATTTGCCAATGCAGGCTTGATTAGATTCGATGCATCCATGGTACTGCCCATGCTTGAACCTGCACCGATGATCATATGAATTTCATCAATGAACAGCACTGCATCCGGTTTTTTCTTCAAAGCATTTAACAGTTGTTTTAAACGCTTTTCGAAATCACCCCGGTATTTAGTTCCTGCCACCAGTGCACCGATGTCTAGGCTATAGATTTCAGCATTTTCTAGCGGTTTTGGTGCCTTACCGTTAACGATTAACCAGGCCAGACCTTCAGCAATCGACGTTTTACCCACACCTGGATCACCAACAAGTAAGGGATTATTTTTACGACGGCGGCAAAGAATTTGCGCTGCACGCTCAATTTCTTTTTCACGGCCAATCAATGGATCTGTCTTGCCGCGTTGAGCTTCCTGATTCAGGTTTGTCGTATATAACTCTAGTGGGCCAGAATTATTGGAAGAAGCTGATTCACCGTCCAGTTCTTCGATTTCTTCTTCAGACTGTACTTCGTCTTTACGCGTACCATGAGAAAGATACTGGGTTAAAGTCAGACGGTTAATCTGATGACGTTTAAGCAGATAAACTGCAAAAGAATCACGCTCAGAATACATCGCAACCAGAATATCGGCGCCTTCTACAGTACGATCACCGCCACTGGATTGAACATGGAAAATTGCACGTTGCAAAATCCGGTCAAAACTTTCTGTAGGATGAGGTGCCTGATCACTATTTTCACCGAGTTTAGGGGTATGTTGTTCTACGTACTCTTCTAATTCTTTACGCAAAACGATAATATCTGCACCACATGCTTTTAAGGCATTCACGGCAGAATCATTGTCGAGTAAAGCTAATAATAAATGTTCTACGGTCAGGAACTCATGTCTCTTTTGACGAGCCATGCTGACAGCCAAACGTAGTGATACTTCTAATTGACGACTGAGCATGCAACCCCCTTAATCTTTCGGCTCAATCTGGCAAAGTAAAGGATGACCTTGAGATCGAGCGTAATTATTGACTTGGTTCGCTTTGGTTTCCGCAATGTCTCGAGGATAGACCCCAGCTACACCTTTTCCTTCATAATGTACAGTTAGCATCACTTGTGTAGCTTGGTCAAGATTCATTGCAAAGTATTGTTGTAAAATTTCAATTACAAACTCCATTGGAGTATAGTCGTCATTCAATAACACCACTGCATACATCGGTGGGCGCTTCAGTTCAGGAGGTGCAGTCTGGACTGCAAGATCAGCGTCATCATCGTGAAAAGGCTCGTCTGTTAAACGCGGGCTAATATGCCAATCAACCATGCCGGACTCGTAAAAAGAATTTTTGATCTCACTTAAACATTTTGGACGTTTATTGCTTGGCATACGATTTCTATTTCACACTTAATTTGCATTTGCTTCAGTTTTTGGAATCTCTGACAGGACTGTTGACTGGCTTTCAACAGCTTTCCCCTGATCCCAGCTAAAACGGCGAATCACAGGCTTAGCCCCTGAGAGACGCACTTCAATAAATTCTGGTTTAAAACCTTTAGGCATGGTCCAGCGACCAGTCAAACGTTCGTAATTGTCAAAATTAAAGTTTTTATCTTCAAGCGGCACGACCAGAATTTCAGTACCCTTAATCAAACGTAGCTCCACTGTACCAGAGGCGCGATTTTTGCCCGGGCTGACCTGAATCAGATCAATCTGGTATTCGAAGGCATTATCAGGCAAGGCTTTAATCCCCAGATGTTGAACTGTCAGCGCCAGACCACCGCGTTGACGCAAAATCTCACGATAGATCGTACCAACACTTTCAGCCTGCTCTTGAGCATCACGCGCCTTATTTGCAGCCAGATAAAGATCATTAGCATTGCTAACGGCCAGATCACGTTCCTGTACCGCTGTATTCAGAGATTTATTCAGTGTTTCCAGACTGGTTTTCTGTTTTTGTACTACTTCAACCAATTGTTCTGCATCCGCCTCAAAGCCCACCGCAGTCAAACCTTGCCGATGCCCGACCGTATAGCCCAGCAAGCCACTACCCAGAATCAACACAGCAGCACCGATTACCAAAGGTGTATTGCCTTTCATCAATGGTTTCTTTGTAGATGGTTCCTGGATCGTCATGTTTGACTCATTATTCGGCATTTTGATCTCTGTATACTTTGTTCAAGACACACATTTAAATCCAAATCTAAATGTGTGTGAAGTTCTAATACGTTTTTTATGGTAATAAACCAATATTATTCAAGCCTGCATTTTCTGCAAAGCCGAACATCAGGTTCATGTTCTGTACTGCCTGACCAGCTGCACCTTTGACCAGATTGTCCTGAGCCACCAGAATCACCAGTTTGGCTGGTTGTGGCTTATACAGTGCGATACGCAACTGGTTGGCACCGCGTACCGAACGGGTTTCTGGCGAACTGCCTGCTGGCATCACATCAACAAACTGTTCATTGGCATAGAACTGCTCGTACAGTGACTGCAAGTCAGCTGCCTGGCCTGCTTCAGTCAAGTCGATATAAATCGTTGATAACATTCCACGAATCATGGGCACCAGATGCGGCACAAACAGGATATGGTCAAACACGCCTTTTTGACCTGAAATGTTTTCTAATGCTTCTACGATTTCAGGATGGTGACGGTGGCCCGCAACGCCATAAGCCTTAAAGTTATCAGCATTTTCAGAATAGATCATGCCCAGGCTGGCTTTACGACCTGCACCTGATACACCTGATTTTGCATCGATAATAATACTTTCTGGTTTTACCAAGGCCTCACTTGATTTTAATACTGGTGCCAGACCAAGCTGAACCGTCGTTGGATAACAGCCCGGATTACCAATCACACTCGCCTGTTTGATCTGGTCACGGTTAAGTTCAGACAGACCATAAACAGAATCTTTTAACACTTCTGGGCAAGCATGTTCCATGCCATACCATTTTTCGAACTGTGCCAGATTTTGCAAACGGAAATCAGCTGCAAGGTCAATTACCTTGGTATTGGCTGCGACAAGTTCTTCAGCATGTTTCATGGCAACCCCATGTGGTGTCGCGAAAAATACCACATCACATGCTTTTAAAAGATCAAGGCTGAGGTCAGAAAACTGAAGATCCGTATGTCCACGCAGACTCGGGAACATGTCATCGACACGGCGGCCTGCTTCAGTACGTGATGTCAGTGCTTTAACCTCTACATTCGGATGTCGCAGTAATAGACGTAAAAGTTCAACGCCTGTATAACCTGTACCACCCACAATACCCACTGAAATCACGATGATTACCTCAAACTAGATGTTTCCTTTATGGGCTGTAGTATGACAGGAACTTGAGGTTTTCTAAACTGTTTCACTAGGGATTGATGGTTTTTTATTTACCCTTTTATTTTGAGTGTTTTTAAAAACTTTGAGAGAATTATGTCTATTGCTTAGGCTATTTGAAAGTGAATAAATACTATCCGAGTTCCTCTAAAGATATTCTTAAGCTGTCCACCAATATGGTATTACGGTATTTTTCAGAATTTTGCGGTGAGTTAAATAGTTTGGATCATGCTTTGCCACTTCCGCCCAGAAACGAGGACTATGGTCAAAATGCCGGGTATGGGCCAGTTCATGCACACATAAATAACGCACGATATTTTCAGGAAACAGAATGATGCCGCTATTTAGCATGATGTCATGTTTGGCAGAACAACTGCCCCATCGTGTTTTCGGTTGGCGAACATTACAAATGTTAAATGATAATCCTGTTTCTTGGCTTACTTTGTTCAGATAAACAGGCAACTGTTCTTTGGCATAAGAAATAATAAAAGCTTTTAAATATCCTTCAGGATTTCGATCACTAATCGACAACTGTAATATTTCAGCATCAAAAAGGAAGTTCTGCTTCTGACTTTGATAAACAATCTGAATGGGTGAAGTCTGATTAAAAAGCTGCAATTCTGCTGGTAAAGATCTATCAATACTTTGATTTTTTTCCTGCTGCAATTTCCATGTTTTCAGTAGCCAGCTTTCCGCTTGGTCAATAAAATTCTGAATCTGTTTTTTGCTACAAAATACAGGTGCGGTTAAACGGATTTGATCACCCTCTACACGCAGTCTGAGACGTGTTGAGCGAACATTTCGGGTGATTTGGATTTCGGGCAGGTCGTTTAGGGTCATTTTTTATATTTAATCGTTATTTTACTAATCCCCCTCGATCCCCCTTTAATAAAGGGGGAAGTTCAAACTTATAGAAGTTTCGAGGAGCTTTATCAAATTAAAGACTTTTCCCTCCTTTGAAAAAGGAGGGTCAGGGAGGATTTCTTAAATCGCTGTACGCTCTTCAATACCATTATTGGTCGCAACAATCGCAATATCCGCTTTATTGATCGCGAAAATACCGTTACATACGACGCCTGGAATGTCATTAATCGTTTTTTCCAGCTCAAGCGCATTCAGAATATTCAGGTTATGCACATCCAAAATAACATTTCCATTATCAGTCACTACACCTTCACGGTAAGCAGGATCACCACCTAATGCCACCAACTTACGTGCGACTGCTGAACGTGCCATTGGAATCACTTCAACAGGTAATGGGAAATCACGACCCAACTGCTCTACCCATTTCGAATCATCGACGATACATACGAATTTTTTCGCAATCGACGCCACGATTTTTTCACGTGTAAGCGCAGCACCACCTCCTTTAATCATGTGCATATGACGGTCAATTTCATCAGCACCATCGACATAGGCATCTAAACCGCCCACGCTATTCATATCAACCACTTCAATGCCTAATTTTTTCAGACGCTGTGCAGTCGCTTCAGAACTTGCAACAGCAGCTTCCAATTGCAGTTCTGGTAAAAGGTCAATTAAAAAGTTAACGGTACTACCTGTACCTACGCCTAAAATGCCCCCTTTTGGTAAGTGTTTTAAAGCCGCTTTGGCTGCAGCTTGTTTTTTCTCATCTTGGGTTGCATATAGACTCATGACATCACTCAACTAATTTGGACTTTTGCAGTAATTTTAAACCGCAAAGCCGTGTGGTTTGTTACAATAGAGTCTTATTTTAAACTGTTAGATGGAAAATTAACATGCTGTCTCGTTTGGTTCGACAAATTTTACAAGCAACGGTCTACGATGTTGCAATCGAAACCCCACTCGAAGCAGCGCCACGAATTAGCGAACGCTTAAATAATAATATTCGCTTTAAACGTGAAGATTTACAACCGGTCTTTTCATTCAAACTACGCGGTGCCTATAACCGTATTAGTCAATTACCGAAATCACAACTCGAACGTGGCGTTATCACAGCTTCAGCAGGCAACCATGCACAAGGCGTGGCACTCTCAGGGAAAAAGCTGGGTATTCGCGCGATTATTGTGATGCCTAAAACCACACCGGATATCAAGGTACAGGCGGTTAAACGTCTCGGTGGAGAAGTGGTTTTGCATGGTGATTCATTTGATGTCGCCAACAAGTATGCGATTCAACGTGCCCAAGAAGATGGCATGACCTTCATTCCGCCTTATGATGATGAACTGGTGATGGCCGGTCAAGGCACCATTGCCAATGAAATTTTGCGTCAATGGCGTGATGTGGAATATGTCTTCGTTGCTGTTGGTGGTGGTGGCCTGATTGCCGGTGTTGCAGCGTATTTAGGTGATGTCGCACCGCATGTGAAAGTCATTCCGGTGGAATACGATGAGTCTGCCTGTTTAAAAGCTGCTTTAGAAGCCAATGAGCGTGTGATTCTTCCATCTGTAGGTTTATTTGCTGATGGTACAGCCGTAGCCCAAATTGGTGAAAAACCATTTGATGTGATCCGTTTACAAAAATCAGATAACTCTGGCCCGCTCGTAGAACCAGAAGTCGTACTGGTCAATACCGATGAAGTCTGTGCAGCAATTAAAGATACCTATGACGAATGCCGTAGTATTGTAGAACCATCTGGTGCAATGGCGTTGGCAGGGATTAAAAAATATGTCGCTGAACACGGCATTCAAGGCAAAAATATCGTTTCCATTGTTTGCGGTGCTAACATGAACTTCGACCGTCTGCGCTATATTGCCGAACGTACAGAACTCGGCGAACGCAAAGAAGCTATCTTTGCCGTAACTATTCCAGAAGAAAAAGGTTCATTCCTGAAATTCTGCCGTGCACTACAAGGCCGTAATATCACAGAGTTTAACTACCGTTCAAGTGATGCTTCTGCAGCTCAGGTCTTTGTCGGTATCAGCCTGAAAAATGGTGAAAAAGAACGTCAGGAAATCTATGAAAACCTGAAATTCGACTACGATGTTGATGATCTGTCTGATGATGAAGTTGCAAAATTGCATATCCGTTACCTGATTGGCGGTCATGCTGATATTGAAAATGAACGTCTGTTCCGTGTGGAATTCCCGGAACGTCCAGGTGCCCTGCTAATGTTCCTAGAACGTCTTGGCCCAACGCATAACATCACCCTGTTCCATTACCGTAACCACGGCGCTGCAGAAGGTCGCGTACTGGTCGGCTTGGAAGCGGAAGATGCAAAACAGAATCCAGACGGTTTGATCGAAACTCTGGAGAGTATCACTTATCCATATGAAGAAATCACCAATAACCTGGGTTATCAGCGTTTCTTGAAATAATCAGTTTAATATAAACCGCCTTTCGAGGCGGTTTTTTTATGTCCAGCTAAAAAAATGTGTGAAGTATTTATGTAAGACCAGATAGCTGAAAACTATAAAAATCTTTAAGATACGTACTTAGACATGAACTGATTTGAAATAAAAAGATTTAGGGAAATATGCATGGCTTTATTTGCAGTCATTGGGCTGGGCAGCTTCGGTGCAACAGTAGCGACTCAACTGATCAGCCTGAAACATGATGTGATTGGAATCGACCTCGATAAAAAATATGTGGAAAATATTTCCGATCAGCTCACCCATGCGGTCATTGCCGATGCAACCGATGAGCATGTTCTGGATGAACTGGATATCCAGCGCTGTGAAGCAGTCGTAGTCGCAATTGGTGAAGATATTGAAGCCAGTATTCTGTGTGTACTGCATCTGAAAAATATGGGTGTAAAGAAAATCTGGGCCAAAGCCAAATCCAAAGCCCACCATATGATTTTGACTCATCTGAATGTCGAAAAAATTATTCATCCTGAAGAAGATATGGGCGTCCGTGTGGCACAATCACTCAGCTATCCGATGGTTAGCCGTTATATGTCACTTGAAGATGATCACTATATTGTCAAAATTGAGATTCATGCCGATCATCATGACACTCCTTTACGCCAGTTAATGAACCAGGTTCCCGAAATTAAAGTTCTTTTGCATAAACGCGGCACTGAAATACAGCATATCGTAGATCTTGAGCTGTTACTTAAAGAAGGTGACATTCTGGTAGTGGAAGGATTGCTGGAGCCTCTACGCCGTTTGTCCAAGCATTTTAAGGCCATATGAAAAGCTCAAATTTAAACCAGAATAGGATTGTTAATCTCAGTCCACCGAGTCTGCTGGCCTTAGGTTTTCTCGGACTGATTTTTATTGGTTCTTTATTACTGATGCTGCCCTTTGCCCATCAAACTGAAATCAGCTGGTTAGAGGCGATTTTTACAGCGACTTCTGCAGTGACAATTACCGGACTGTCTGTGGTCAATGTTGGTGAAGCTTATACACCCTTTGGGCAGGTCGTGATTATGTTCCTGCTGCAATGTGGTGGTCTCGGTTTTATGACCTTTGCCATACTCGCCTTCATGAGCCTGTCTCCTAAACTTGGTTTAAGACAGCAAGTGATGGCACAGGAAGCTATTGGCCAGACCAGTTTGAAGAAAGTCAGTTTTACCATTAAAGCAGTTTTCCTATATTCCCTGTTTTTCGAAGCGATTGGCACCCTGATTTTAACCTTGGCTTGGCTGGAAGATTATCCTTTTGGTGAAGCACTGTTTTATGCGGCTTTCTATAGTGTTTCTGCGTTTAATAATGGCGGATTTTCCCTTTTCCCCAATAGCTTGATGAGCTTTTCCGGCCAGTATTTTGTGACCTTTACGATCAGTATGCTGTATATCATTGGCGGGATCGGTTTTCTGGTTCTGATGGATGTAAAACAGAATAAAAGCTGGCGCAAACTCAGTCCGAATAGCAAGCTGATTCTGACTACGATTATGGGTCTTAACCTGAGTGCTTTTATTGTACTCTGGCTATTAGAGGCCTCTAATCCACAAACTTTAGCGCTGATGAGCGTGGGTGATCAGGCACTCAATGCCTGGTTCCATGCCACAGTTCCCCGCTCTTCGGGTTTTTATAGTCTGCCCATGGACCAGATGAGCGATGCCTCTAGTCTAGTCACCATTTTTTTAATGTTTATTGGTGGCGGCTCCTTAAGTACGGCGGGTGGAATTAAAGTTGGCACCTTTATTATTGTGGTGATCAGCGTAATCAGTTTTCTACGCCGTGAAGATGAAATTCGCTTGTTCAATCATTCTATTTCTGAAAAAACCACTTTTAAGGCTTTAGCGGTTGTGTGTATTACCGCAGGTCTGGTCATGACCGGTTTTATGAGTTTACTCATTCTAGAACCCGATCATGATTTTTTAGATTTACTGTTTGAGGCGGTTTCTGCCGCCTGTACGGTCGGATTAACGCGTGGTGTTACTGGAGAATTGCAACCAGCGAGTTTAATCATTCTGATGCTGATGATGTATGCGGGTCGTCTAGGACCTTTGACCCTTGCCTATTTAATTGCAACACCGAAAAAGAGCCGTCTTAAACATCCGCCTTCAGAAATTCAGATTGGTTAAGATTTAAATGAATTCACATAAGCAAAAAACCACGCATAAGCGTGGTTTTTTACATGAAACAGATTAGTACCAATTCATTAAGGATACACCCAAGCCCACATAAGTTGCACGGTGATTATAATCAATCAGACTTTCACCATAACCATCAAAGAGCTGGAATTGACCGCGTAGACGCCCACTGATCGGAAATGACCAGTCGAACTGTACCGCACCACGGTTATCATCACCACCTTTAAGTGTATGACGCAACATCAGGGAAAAATCGTGGGCATTATGACGATAAAATGCAGTTAAATCTCCACGCCCGATATAGTTTTTAATCTCGGGATTATTGTCATCTGCACGATCTTCTTCGATACGATACCAAGGGCGCAGCATTATGGCGAAGTTGTCTTTTTCGAAACCGAGATTCAGCATTACCCGGTTCCAGCTACGAGATAATGGATCGGAACGGCCATTAGATTGATGATTCAGGGTTAGTCCCAGCATACGCCAGTTCAAACCAAACAGATCATAATTGGTACGGAAGATCAGGCTTGCTTCAGGCTCATAATTGGTTTCACGAAATGGTCTGGACTCTTCCGAGTTATATACCTGCCAGCGTGAAGACTGGGTATAACCCAGCCAGAGATCACCGTTATCACCCAGAATATTTTCAACCGCCTTGGTTTTTAAAGATAACTGGAATTTCCCTTCAATCGAGGTCAAATTCTGGTCTTCTTTAACCGTGTTATTTGGGTTTTCGCTTTGCGGAAACTCGTTTTTCTTGGAAGTCCAGAATCCTGGCATCAGATAAATCGGCTGATAGGAACGGATATTCCAGGTACCCAGTTTACTTTCCGGCGACAATTCCCAACGACTATCCAGCAAGGATAAAGTCGGAGTCAGCTTTGATCCTTCTGAAGCATAGATATTGGAAACGGTTTGTTCAATTTTTGCTTTGAGGTTATCAGGTTCGGGCGCAATTTCTATGGCTGCACGCCGTTCAGAAACAATATCTGGCTTACTATCGGCCGGTATTTTAAATACCGCATCATAACAGGCCAAGCGTTCTGAATTGGTTTCAACCGCAGAGCAAGCCTCCGCCGTTGCCGGCATCGGACTACTCGCTACAGTTTTATCTTCCGCATTAACTTGCGTCCCAACTACACAGCCAAGCAAAACGCCCAGCTGCAAAGTTGAGCGCTTAATAGAATTAAGCGCCATCCTCTATCCTCATTGTTTTTATTTATTGAACTTGCTGAATTGTAAAGCCGAGTTGTTCTAAAGTTTCTCGTTTGGCAAATGGCGCAACCACCGCTTTTGAAGCTTGCTGTTCAACCAGATAAGTCTGTGCGACACGTTTCAAATCATCTAGAGTGACATGCAACAAACGTTCCCGAAGCTGTTTACGGAATGCTGGCGTACGTTGATGCAGGTAGGCATAACAGGCAGTAATCGCTTCACCTGCTGGTGACCCCGGTTTGTCCATACTGGCAATTAAACCCAAGATGGCTTCTTCCAGCTGATGCGGTTGTTGAGGTGCGTTAAGCAACCATTGGATACTTGCATCAAAGTCCTGGAAAGTCTCTGCTAAGCGTGGATCGCGATAACTATAGAAGCGGAAAGAACATGCATTTCCGTCATAGCTTGCGCCACCACCATAAGCACCGCCTTTTTCACGGATTGCGCTATGCAGATAACCATTACGCAAGTAGCCTGCCAATACCATCAAGGCAGCAGCATCAGGATGTGAAACTTCTACCGCAGGATAAGCTGCTGCACAGAACTGCACATTGGTCTGAATCAACCAGGCTTCATCATTGCTGTGATTAACTTTTTCAACCTGAGTCAATTCTGCAGGTGCAGTATTCACTTCCAGCTTATCCCAGACATTTTGAATTTCTTCAATCAGACGCTCAGACTGCTGTTCTTCACACACCAACAGGAATTGTTTTGGTGCTTGCAGCAAGACTGCATGAATGCGTTTTAATTCATCAATCATGGCGTCATAAGCTGCTGGATCTTTTTCAGCCTGATTGACCAAGTTAATCAGCCAGTTCAAAGCACCCAGACCGGTATTATGATAATCACGCAAGGCTAGAGCGCTATGCTGACGTGATGCCACTTGCATCGCATAGCTATGACCCGAACCGGAAATACGTGATTGCCAGCGAGTTTTACGCTGTTGTAATAACTCAATAATACGGCCTTTTTCATCAAAGCGTAGCTGCTCAAAACCGATCTTTAACAGACGGATCGCATCCAGATGGCTAGCCAAAGATTTAGTCGTTAAAGTTAACCACGCACTGATCTTGTTTTTGTCATCCACTTTAGAACGCAATGAAGCGCCCATGCCCAGACCACCACTGACTGCTGTTTGCAGTTGCTGGAATTGCAGGTAATCATATTCACCCGCACCAACTTCACCCATTAAAATAGACAACAGGTTGAAATACGGTGATTGCACCACTTCATCTGGAATTTTCACCAATACCTGTTGGTAATAAATCCCATTAGTACCTGCATGATAAAGATTCAACGGCGTATCTACGCGGTTACAGATAATCTCACGCAACTGGCCTTGAACAATCTGCAATTCCGCAGGCACATCTTCCAGACCAACTTTAGGTAACAGATTCAAATCGTCTGGGGTATCTTGACGGATCTTTAATGCTTCAGTTTGGGCATTGATCTCTGCTTTTTGTTCTTCAGTTAAAGCTTTACCAATTTCAGCTAGACGTGCTTTTTCTTCTTCCGCTTCTTTGGTAGATTTGCTTGCATCCGGAACCAGAGTCAGTTGAACACGGTGCGGGTTATCTAAAAGATGATCTTTAATCAGATTCGACAGCCACATTGGATCTTGCAACTCTTCTTTTACTGAAGCAATTGCAGAGTCCACATCCCAGACTTCAACTGGATCACGATGGTGAATTGCACTGCTTAAGCCGCTTAAAATCAGGCTTAGACCATACGGTGTACCATCACCATTGATTTCACGCTGATGCAATTCGATCTGATGTAGGATCGCATCTACTGCCTGTTGATCAACAGGTTTAGAGGCAACTTCTTCCAGAACTTTGAAAACTCCGTTTTTGAATTCTTCAGCATGTTCAGGGTTTGAACCTTGAACCGCGCAGTAGAAGGTCATTTCAAAGTTGGAATCATCTACGCCCATGAATGGGCCAGTTGACTGTGCATAACCACAGGTTTCCAAGTAATGACGTAAGGGAGATGCTGAATCTTCCAGCAAAATCCCTTCTACGAGACGCAAGCCTAAACGTAACTTGATATCACTCGCTTCTGGCAATAACCATGACAATACGTGATAAGTCTTGTCCTTCAGATCTTCCCCATCAACTGCATAGGTTTCTGTTACATTGAGTGGCGCAGTTAAACGGGTTTCTGGCGTTGAATAAAGTGTTTCACCTTTTCCAAATTTAGACAGTGCCAGATTTTCAAACTGTTCCTGTAACTCAGCAGCAGATTTATTACCAAAGGTCATAAATACTGCATTACTTGGGTGATAATGCGTTTTATAGAAGTTCACCAGCTCTTCATAAGTCAGGTCTGGAATATCTTTAGGATCGCCGCCTGAGTTGTAGTGATAAGTGGTGTCCGGGAATAAGTGATGCGCCAAAGTATGATAAAGCTGATCTGAAGGTGAACTCATTGCCCCTTTCATTTCATTAAATACCACGCCTTTATACACTGGCTCGCCATTTTCCAGCTCAATACGGATACCTTCCTGAGCAAAATCCAGCGGATTCAGGTTCGCAGCAAAGGCCGCATCCATATAAACTTCTAATAAGTTCTGGAAGTCTTTATCATTTTGAGTTGCGAATGGATAAGCCGTCCAGTCTGCCGCTGTAAAGGCATTCATAAAAGTATTAAGCGAACGGCGAATCATCAAGAAGAACGGATCACGTACCGGGAATTTTTCTGAGCCGCACAGTGCAGTATGTTCCAGAATGTGCGCTTCACCTTTCGAATCCATTGGCTGGGTGCGAAACGCAACAAGAAAAACATTTTCATCATGATTGGTCGCCAGATGATAATGGGTGGCGCCAGTCACTTTATGCTTATATTCAGACACTAAAATGTCTAAAGCTTCAACATGTTGTTGACGTACCAACTGAAACGCAGGATGTACAGTTTGAGAAATGGTTTCAGTGACATCTACAGTCATGCGATCTCCTAATGCTTAAATTAAAAAATTATTATTCGCATTATAGCTGTAGTTGTTTGAATTATTCACGCAGAAAACCGAGGATTTTGATCGAATTAAGTAAACCTGATCATCTGATTTTTAAATGATCAGGTTTGGCAATGATCTCTAGATCATATACTTGAAATAGTTATAACTCGGGTGGTTTTCAACAAAGACATAGTTCTGTTTTTGATAGAAACTGGCGGCCAGTTTGGTATCGGTCTGTAAACAAAGTGCTGAATAAAATGGTCGTGCCAACTGCTCCAGATAAGCCAGAAGCTGCTTACCTACACCATGTTGACGATATTTTGGATGCACATAGAAGCGACGTACCCGGCCAATTCTTTCTTCAATGCCGTTATCGCCCCATTGCTGGTTTAAGCCGCCACAGGCAATCAGTTTATTGCCATCATAGGCACAGGCCAGAAATTCATTATTTTGACTGAAACAGTTTTTTCCAGTGCGGTATTCTTCAATTAACTTATCAATCAGGTCATAACCTTCTTTACGCGCCAGTGTCGCTAAAGTGTCAATCTGATCAGGGAGCTGCTCGGCTGTTACAATCTTAATATCCATATACCCACACTGTTTTAGATGATTGTTCAAATGTCGCACCAGTATAACTGCTTGGTACTCTAATCTTATAAATAAAATCCAACCTTTAAATCAATGGCTGCACTCGCTACCGTTTAAAAATAAACCAATTCTTAGACCAAAGATTCAAGCTGAATAAGTTACAGTATTTTTTAAAGTATTCTGAAAATGTTTCAGTGAACTACAGCAAACCCGAGCAATCGTGTAAACTTAGCACTTTCATTTTTAATGTGATATTTGGATATGTCTACTGTTGACCTTTTTGCGATTGGCAATGCGCTGATTGACCAGGAATTTAAAGTTTCTGATGAGTTTTTAACTGCACATCACTTGCAAAAAGGCACCATGCAACTTGCGGATGGTGAAGCTCAGGCTACTCTGTATCAAAACTTAAAAGCAACTCAAACTTATAAAGGTCAGGCTTCAGGCGGTTCAGCAGCCAATACTACAGTTGCATTTGCAGCTTTGGGCGGCTCTGCATTCTATGCCTGCCGTGTCGGTAATGATGATTTGGGTCATATCTATCTGCATGGCTTAAATGAAGCTGGCATTAAAACTACAACCCAATCGATTAGTGAAGGCGTAACCGGCACCTGTATGGTTCTGGTCAGCCCAGATTCTGAACGTACCATGCATACCTATTTAGGTATTACTGCTGAACTGACAGATGAACAGATTGACTTCCAGCCTTTAACAACTGCTAAATGGCTCTATATCGAAGGTTATCTGTCCACTTCAGAAACAGCACGTCAGGCCGTAAAACAGGCGCGTGAAATTGCCAGAGCCAATGGGGTTAAAATCGCATTTACCCTTTCTGATCCTGCCATGGTGCAATATGCCTGTGCCGGTCTGGATGAAATGATTGCAGATGGCGTTGATCTCTTGTTCTGCAACCAGCAAGAAGCATTGATGTATACCGAAACAGATACCATCGAAGCAGCTCTGGCTAAACTCAAGGAATTAAGTCAATACGTTGTCATTACAATGTCAGCTGATGGTGCGCTTATTTCCAATAATGGTGAAACCTTTACTGTGCCGGGCCGTGCTGTAACTGCAGTGGATGCCAATGGGGCTGGCGATGCTTTCGCGGGTGCTTTTTTATATGCGCTTAATGCGGGTCTTGGCTTAAAAACAGCAGCAGAACTGGCAATTTTGGTGTCTAGTCAAGTGGTAGCGCAATTTGGGCCACGACTGGCGGTTTCAGAATACACCGCATTATTAAAAGATGTTCTTAAGGAATGTGCTTAATGTTTAAAATTTGCATGACTGACGATATTCCAGAGCGTGAAGCACGCTCTTTTGAACTTCCGAATGGGGATACAATTTTTATTACCCAGCGTGATGGTTCGTTTTATGCTTACCAAAATATTTGTCCACATTTACAGGTAGAACTGGAATTTCTGGAAAACCAGTTTCTGGACCGTGATCAGGAATTTATTGAATGCTCTACTCATGGCGCGCTGTTCGTAGTCGAAAGCGGTGAATGTATTTCTGGACCTTGTCAAGGCCAATCACTTGAAAAAGTTGATATTACCGTGCATTCTGATGGCGGAATTTATCTTTCAGAATAATAGCTAAAACGGATTTTGCCATGCCTGAGTTTTTACTTGACTATAACCTGATGCCATTTCATCTCAGTTTATTGTTCATCATTCTGCTTGGCGTGGCAAAAACAGTTGCCTTCTATTTTAAGCTTAAACCCAGTCAACTCCTGGAACGCATTTCTCCATATGACTTTCAGAATGTTGAATGGCTAAATGTCAAATTTTCCAAAACCCTGATTGTTTTTTTCTTCCTGATGAATTTTAGCTTTTCCGGCTATTTTCTTCAGTTTCTGATCTATTCACAGGAATATCATTTCTTACCTGCCTATTACATCATTCTACCGGCATTGATCATTGCGATTTTCTTTACCGTATTTATGATTCATTGTCTGGATCAGGTTATTCCACCTAAATATAAAAAGAATGATGTAAACCTGCTAGGCCGTTTAGCCACAATTTCGAGCGGCAATGCCCGTCCCGGTTTTTCTGCCCAAGCGCGAGTTCGGGATGAGTATGGTCAATTGCATTATGTTCAGGTCGAACCTGAATTTGGCGAACTGGAATTTCAGTCTCAGATTATTTTAATCCGTCTTAGAAAATCGCATTATGTGGCCAAGAAGATCTGTAAATCCAACCGACTCTTTAGCTTGAATCTGGAAGAAGCTTAAAGAATTCAATAGAAAAAATCCCGGCTAAAAGTCGGGATTTTTTATTGGATAGATTTATTTATTTTTTAAACAAGCCTGAGACCATATTCAATACATTCTGAATATCATTATTGGCTTCCTGCTTGCTGGTTTGCTCACCTTGTGGTGTCAGTGAATCAATAATCTGCGGCAAGACCTGAGAAATGGCGCTATAGACATCCTGTTTAGGCACATGGGTCTGTTCTGCGACCTGTTCTACTTCCTGGTCATCAAACAGGTTTTGTACCTGCTGCGGATCAACATTGGCATTTTCACCCGGGCCAGTAGAGACCCAGTCATCGACCTGGCTATTTAAACCTTGTCCTTTGAGTTTGTCCAAGGCTCCTTGCAAACCGCCCTGTTTCTGAATCCAGGCCAAGACCAGGGGCAAGACAGCAATCAATAAAGTCTTTGTCGTTGAACTGCCACCCGGTCCAGAACTCGGTCGAGCGGAAGATTGGCTCCCACCTCCGAGCTGACTGAGTACAGAACCTAAAATTGCACCTAGACCATTTTGCTTGTTTTGCTGTTGTGAGTTTTGATGCTGCTGATTTGGATTCTGGTTTTGCTGACTGGCATTATTGATATGACCCAATACTGATCCCAGAATATCTGCCAATCCCCCTTGCTGGGATGAACGCTGCTGGGATTGCGACTGGTTATTTCCCAAGGCTTGCTTGGCCAGCATTTCCACAATACTACTAAGATTGGTCATAACTCATTCCTGTATACGCCTTCTCTACAGAATAGAGTCTGGGCTTATATTTTCCATGCAGGATTTTGTTAATATTTGCAATACTGATATAAGTCCTTCCTAGCTTTCCAATTTTACCAGCGATATTTATCCCAGTTTTCAGGGTTAGCCCAGAATTTAGAGTTAAACCAGTCTGGCACATGTTTATAAGTCAAAATATTGAATTGCCAGAGTGCAAAATCTGCCTCATGAACTGTCTTGTCAATCAACTGGGTCAGACCTAGAGACCTGAGCAGTTTTTCATCCTGCAAGCGACTCACCACAACCAGACGTTTTGCAAATAAATCACGCATTTTAACCAGAATTTGACTCTTCTGCTGTTCTGACAATGCTAAGGTTTCAGGAGTGTCCAGCATCATTACTGCCAGGTCATAACGCTGTTGAAAAGGCAGATTTAAAACCTCAGATACGTTAAAATAGTGCCATTGAATAGATTGCTGAAACTGAGATTGGGTCAAATCCTGCCCGATACAAATAGCAGTATGAATTGGCTGTTCCTTGGCGAAATCGTCTAGCATTGAAGTGATGACATTCTGTTCAGCCATGACTGCATCCTTATGATTTAAGTGAGTAATTTTTTATGGAACTTCAGGGCATTTGCCATAAAATGCACGTCGGTCTTACAGACCTTAGTGTAACTGATCAAAATACCCAGCGGGCAAATGTTGAATACAAATTAATATTAGATGGATCAGAAATTAACCTTCCATTCCAGTTAGGTCAGGAAATCGAGATTGAATGGACAGGAAATATCTATTGTGTTTCTTGCGGCAAAAAAACTTCTAAATCATTCTCACAAGGCCACTGTTTTAAATGTTTTAAAACTAAAGCTTCATGTGATATGTGTATCATGAAACCGGAAACCTGCCATTATCATTTAGGCACTTGCCGGGAAGATGAGTTTGCACAGAATGTCTGCTTCCAGCCACATATTGTTTATCTGGCCAATTCTAGTGCATTGAAAGTCGGAATTACCCGGATCAATCAAATGCCGACTCGCTGGCTGGATCAGGGTGCAACTCAAGCCCTTCCTATCATGAAAGTGGGTTCTCGCCGTCTTTCCGGTAAACTGGAAGTGATGTTTGGTACTCAGGTCGCAGATAAAACCGACTGGCGTAAATTACTCAAAAGTGAAGCGGAACCTTTAAATCTGATTGAGGTTCGCGATCAGCTGATTGAAGAATTTGCACCGAAAATCCAAACTATCCGTGAAGAGTTTAATCAGAATTTGCAGTTTAATGAGAATATTGAAGTTTTGGATAAGGAATTACCACGTGAGTTCATCTATCCGATAGAGCAATATCCAGAAAAAATCAAATCTCACAATTTAGATAAAACTCCAGTGATCCGAGGCAAACTACAAGGGATTAAAGGCCAATATCTGATTCTGGATACTGGTGTGATTAATATCCGTAAATATACAGGTTATGAGCTAATTTTTAGAGCGGAATAAAATGACCGGATTTCAGAAGAGAGTTATATGCTCTCTTCTTATTTTGGATATTATTTCTTACTTAAGAAAATAAAAAACCAGCCCGTAGGCTGGTTTTTTAAAAGCGAATCTTATTTGATTTTTGCGTGAGATTTTAAGTAACGCGTATAATCATCAAATTCTTGTTGACCACGAAGCTGTTGATACAATTTCACCAGCTCACTACGTTGCTCTGCACTTAAAACATCGATCGGATTTTTCTTCACTTCAGAAACTGCCACAACCACCAATTCATTTGGCATATTTACTGTCGTTACTGACCAGTGACCTGCTTTAGGCGCTGGCACGCTAAATGCTGCACGTTGTACATCACGCTTAAGCAGACCTTCTGCGCGTGTATAGATGCCTGCATCTTCAAATACCAGTTTACCTTTCGCAACGGATGCTGCAGGCTTGGTTTTAAACTCATTCAATGCAGTTTGAACTTCAGCTTTGGCCGCAGCAAATGCTTTATCTTGAATCAGTTCCGCTTTTACTGCTGGTTTAGCTTCTGCCAGTGTCTGCTCACCCGCTGCATGATAATTGCGAACTTTTACCCAAGCCACATCACCATTGGCTAACTGAATGCTTGAAGATGCATTACGGTCGCCATTTTTCACGTCATCATTAAACAGTTTAATTTTGACAGCTGCATCACTTAGCAATGGATCACGTGTCGCAAGTGTCACACCATTTGCTTTCTGAACCTGAATACCCTTCACTTCCTGAGCAACGACATCTAGCGAGTCCGCACTTACGACCATGTCATTCAGACTGTTTACCGTATCAGAGAATGCATTAGATTTTTTCGCTGCCAATACTTCTTCAGATAAACGTGCTTTTTGAGATTCAAAAGATGGAACTGCTACATCAGGCAATTGGACTGAAATAATATGGTAGCCATAATCTGTTTTAACAGGCGCTGAAACTTGACCAGATTTTAAGGATGCAACAGTCTGATCAAATGTAGTACCGAACACGCCTTTTTCATAGACAGCAATAGCACCGCCTTTAGATTTAGATTCAGGATCCTCAGAGTATTGAGCTGCTGCTTGTGCAAAAGTGGTACCGGCTTTGATTTTAGCTGCAATTTCGCTTGCCAATTTTTTGGCCTCAGCATCGCTACGACTATCTGCAGTCACCAGAATATGTTTAACCTCTGGTTTTACATTCTGCTTCTGGTCAGCCACAAATTTATTATAGGCTTCCTGCAATTCTGCATCAGTGACCGCTACATTGGCAGTATCAATATTGCTCGGCTTGATCACCACATAATCCACATCAACGCTACTTGGTTGCTTGAATTGGGATTTGTGCTTTTCATAATATGCTGCAATATCAGCTTCTGATACTTTTACTGCTTTTTTATAGCTGTCCAGATTCACGCTAGCGATATGAATATGACGCTGTTCAGTTTGCAGATCTGCAATTTGCTGCATTTCAACCGGACTAACTAGTGGATAATCCATAAAAGTAGAAGACAGCATTTTCAATGCATGGTCTTTACGTAAACTTTCTACTAAAGCATTGTTGGTCATGCCAATTGATTTCAGGTAATTTTCATATAAAGCATTAGAAAATTTGCCATTCTCCTGAAAAGAAGGCTGCTGTGAAATCATTTGTGCAATTTGCTGGTCACTCAGGCTAATCCCCAGTTTTTCAGCCTGTTGCAAGAGCAAGGTACGCGCAACCAGAGTATCCATCGCTTTTTGATCGATGAAGCTTTGATTTAATAAGGTTTCATCACCATTGGCATAACTTAAGTATTGTTGTTTGAATGATTTTGTCAGTGACTCTAATTCTTGTTTAGAGATATCAGTTCCATTGACTGATTTTGCTGCATCAGAATTCCCGCCGCTAAAATATCCTTCAATACCTACAAGCGCTAAAGGGGTTAAAAACAGAACGAGCAAGACCTTGCCCAACCAACCCTTAATAACTTTACGAAAAGATTCCATAAGTATTCCAATATTTTATTTGCAGAGGATTTTAACCGAAAAAACCCATTGAATGAATGTGTTAATCAAAACAATTAAATCTATCAATAAAAAACGCGCCAAAGAAGGCGCGTTTTAGGATTGAAGCAGCTTAAGCAACAGCGTCTTTTAAGCCTTTACCTGCTTTGAAGCTAGGTACTTTGCTTGCTTTAATTTCAAGAGTAGCACCAGTTTGTGGATTACGGCCAGTACGTGCAGCACGCTCTTTAACGCCGAAAGTACCGAAACCAACTAGAGTTACTGTATCACCCGCTTTTAAAGCTTCAGTAACAGAAGCAATTGTAGCATCTAAAGCTTTACCTGCGTCAGCCTTAGATAATCCCCCTTTCTCTGCAATTGCATCAATTAATTCTGATTTATTCATGAAAACTACGTCCTCTTAATATCGTTTATTTAAGGTCCAAGAATTTGTTTAAACTACCATAACGCCTTTATAGCAATGCTTTAGGTATAAACGCAATACTTATAAACCTCTTTTTTTTCAAAATATATGCGAAAAAAACATTGAATTATGAAGAAAATCATTTTGTGTGTATTTTTTCCGATAATTCTTTCTGTATTTTTTCTTGCTGCAAGGTCAATTCATCAACCTTGGCATGCAACTGAAGAATTAAACGCTCCAAATGTTGTACATCCTTCAGTGTGACTAATCCTATACGATTCAAGGAATGATGAACAGAGTTGTCGATCAGTTTTTCAACCTTATCTTTGGTATCTGTCACAGATTCGCGTGCTTTTTCGGAGACTTTTTCCACAGTTTGATCTGCAATATCGACTGTTTTGGATTCTAGCTCTTCTCCGACCTTGACCAGCGAGTCAAACAGTTTATTGCCTTCTTCCTCTGCCCGGGAAAATGCCCCAAGACCAGCCAACCAGATCTGCTTGGTATATTTACGAAAGTCCAGCATTGAACGTCGCTCTGAAGCAGACTTTGACTTACTCTTCACTGGTTTTTCAATCAATTCCTGATCTGTATCTTGTGTCGTTTTTGTTTTATCCATGTACACGACTCCTGCTTATTTTCTATGCAAATATCATAAAATTATCTACAAAATCACCGCATAATAGCAAATTAAGGGCTTGATAGATTTGCTAAACTGTTCTACAAAGCACTTTATTTCAAGTCTAATTTGATTTAACCCTGAAATCTTTTACTCAGCAGGATGCTTTTTCATTTTAATTTTCAGGTAAGGATTGGTTTTATATATGAGTGAATCGCAACAAAGTCAAAATCAACCACATTTGTTGCTTACGATGACTTTGATCGTTTTAGAAACAATATTCACGTTCATTCTCAAACATGACCGTGTTGTTGCTCTTCAGGCGAAGAAGTTTGTAGATGAGAATATTACAATAAAAATCAATAGTTATATTCCCTATTTTGATTTCTATGTTCAATTTACCAAAGACGGGCTGTTATTTGACTATAAAGCACCAGGCAGAGTTATTGATCTGGATGTTCGTACCACTTTAATGGATCTGATTAAGATCTTTATCTTTGGTAATCGCAGAAGCATTCGTGCGATGCGTATTGACGGTAATCAGGTTTTAAAAGACGAGTTCCGGGATTTACTGACTTTATTTGCCTTACCTAAAGTATTGTCCGACTGGAAGCACTGGTTATCTGAACCACCAGCAGATGAGACCGATATTGTTTCATCAAGAAAACGTATTGCGCCTTTATTAAAGAAAATTGAAGATCAACGTTCTAAAATTAATAGCCTGCAAGTTGAAGTTAAACAGTATCGCAACCGCATTAAACGTATGGAACGCCGTCAAAAGCGGATCAATATGGTCTTTAGTATAATCACAGTACTTTTGATTGCGTTATTAGTGTATAATTGGATCAGCGCGTAATTCTTTCATTTTCAGAAAATTAAATACGCTCGCCATTCACAAAAATAACTTGACTAATTTAGTCGGGATTCATAAAATCTACACATCTAGTCTAACCATGTGTATCGAATCATGCGCCTAACCACTCGCGGTCGCTACGCAGTGACTGCTCTACTTGATTTAGCTTTGCAGCCATCTGAACAAACGATCACGCTTGCTGAAATTGCAGCACGTCAAACTATTTCTGTTGCCTATCTCGAGCAGTTATTTGCGAAACTAAAACGTCATGGTCTAGTTTCGAGTGTTCGCGGTGCCAATGGTGGATACCATTTAGCACGCAGCGCAGATGAAATTACTGTGTTAGCAATTATTGAAGCTGTAAACGAAACAGTCGATGCGACTCGCTGTGACCATAAAGGCAACTGCCAAAATGGCGCGATGTGCTTGACTCATGATTTATGGCAAGAACTCTCCCACCACATTGCCGATTATCTCGCAAAAATCACCCTTGCTGACCTTGTAGCCCGTGACAACGTTCAAACCGTGTCATTACGCCAAAATTCAGCAAACATTGATTCAGCCCTTTTATCGGTTACAGGTATTTGACATGAAACGTCCGATTTATCTTGACTATGCAGCAACAACTCCGGTAGATCCTCAAGTTGCAGAACGTATGATGGAATGCTTAACTTTCGAAGGCACCTTCGGTAATGCAGCATCTCGTTCACATGCTTATGGCTGGCAAGCGGAAGAAAAAGTTGAATACGCCCGTGAACAAGTGGCGAATTTAGTAAAAGCTGATCCGCGTGAAATCGTATGGACTTCAGGTGCAACTGAATCTGACAACCTTGCATTAAAAGGTGTGGCTCAGTTCTATGCATCTAAAGGCAAACACATCATCACTTCTAAAATTGAACATAAAGCAATTTTGGATACTTGTCGTGAGCTAGAGTCTGAAGGTTTTGAGATTACTTATCTTGAGCCGCAACCAAAAACTGGCTTAATTACCCCAGAAATGGTTGAAGCAGCGATTCGTCCGGATACCATTCTTGTTTCCCTGATGATGGTAAACAACGAAATCGGTACGACAACTGATGTTGCTGCGATTGGTGAAATCACCCGCGCGAAAAAGATTTTCTTCCACGTTGATGCTGCACAGGCTGCGGGTAAAGTTGAAATCGATCTTTCTCAATTGAAAGTCGATTTGATGAGCTTCTCTGCACATAAAATCTATGGTCCTAAAGGTATTGGTGCCCTGTTCGTACGTCGTTCACCACGTGTACGTCTAAAAGCACAAATGCATGGTGGCGGTCATGAACGTGGTATGCGTTCAGGTACTCTTGCAACTCACCAGATCGTTGGTATGGGTGAAGCATTTGAACTTGCAGGCAAAAATTTACAGTCTGAACAAGCTCGTTTACGTGTACTTCGTGACAAGCTTTGGAATGGCTTACAAGATCTTGAACAGGTATTCTTGAACGGTCACCCAACTCAAAACGTTGCAAACTACTTAAACGTAAGTTTCAACTTTGTTGAAGGTGAATCATTGATGATGGCACTGAAAGATGCAGCGGTATCTTCAGGTTCAGCATGTACATCTGCAACACTTGAACCATCTTATGTACTTCGTGCATTAGGTCTTTCTGATGAGCTTGCACACAGTTCGATTCGCTTCAGCTTTGGTAAGTACACCACTGAAGAAGATATCGATCACGTTTTAAATATCACTAAAGCTGCTGTTGAGAAATTACGTGAACTTTCTCCGCTTTGGGATATGTACAAAGAAGGTATCGACCTTTCTACAGTTGAATGGGCTGAGCACTAATTTTTGACTCTGAGATAGCTGTATTTACACTGCTATCTCATTGATAAAAAATTTTTAATCCCCATATTTATATTAAGGCTGACCCCGAGTTTTGGAGAAGCAACATGGCTTATAGCGAAAAAGTAATTGATCATTACGAAAACCCACGTAACGTTGGTGTTTTAGACAAAAATGCAGAAAACGTTGGTACTGGTATGGTCGGTGCACCTGCTTGTGGTGACGTAATGCGTTTACAGATCCAAGTAAATGATGAAGGCGTGATTGAAGAAGCACGTTTTAAAACTTATGGTTGCGGTTCTGCAATTGCATCAAGTTCATTAGTGACTGAATGGTTAAAAGGTAAAACCTTAGACCAAGCACAAGCGATCAAAAACATTGATATCGCAAATGAATTGGCTCTTCCACCAGTAAAAGTACACTGCTCTGTACTGGCTGAAGATGCAATTAAAGCGGCTGTTGAAGACTACCGCAACAAGAAGTCTAAAGCTTAATCATTCGTTTTTTGAAGAAAGATTCACGGAGTTTTCATGATCCACTTAACTGAAAATGCAGCAACTCATATCAGCAATTACCTCAAAAGTCGCGGTAAGGGTGAAGGCATTCGTGTTGGTGTGAAAACTTCAGGCTGTTCTGGTCTTGCTTATGTTCTTGAGTTTGTCGACGAAGTCGATACTCATGACCAGGTCTTTGAACAGTTTGGTGTTAAAGTTTTCGTAGATCCAAAAAGTCTGGTGTATCTCGAAGGTCTAGAAATGGACTACGTAAAAAACGGCTTGAACGAAGGCTTCGAATTTAACAATCCAAATAAAAAAGGCGAATGTGGTTGTGGTGAGTCATTCACTGTCTGATTGCAGCAATAATTCTCTTTTTTCAGCATTAAAACAGTGTGAAATACACTGTTTTAATTGCATTTAGGCAGTTATTTTAATTGTCATCAAGCTTAATCATTTTTGCATATTAATCGCGGACTCTATCTCCCATGAATCATTTTGAGTTGTTCAATCTTCCTGTAGCACTCGATATTGATTTAGCCACTTTAAAAGCAGAGTTTTTAAAGTTGCAGCAACAATATCACCCCGATAAAGCTGAAGATAAAGATCAGGCTTTGATTAAATCAAGCGAGATCAATCAGGCATTCAAGGCTTTGTCAGCGGTTGATAGCCGTGCAGCTTATTTACTGTCTTTAAAAAAACAGGACTATCATCTGGATCAGTCTATTAGCGATTTTGAATTTCTTCAGGATGCGCTGGAAATTCGCGAACAATTAGATGAAGCTTCATCGGCTGAAGATCTTTCTTCTCTGAAAGTTGAAGTTCAGCAATGGATTGATGGTCTGGTTCGTGAGTTCAAAATCGACTATGAAGATGAAGACTGGAGTGAAGCTCGCGATACCGTGCGTAAACTGCGTTTCTTTGTTAAAGTCATGGCAGACATCGACAAAGCGGAAGACCGTTTCCTAGATGATGACAGCTTTGATCTTGATGATGAATTTTAATTTTTCTATTTAATTTTAACGTGCAAAGGATGTAACACTATGGCTCTCTTGCAGATTGCAGAACCAGGTCAATCAAGTGCACCACATGAACACCGCATTGCGATTGGTATCGATTTAGGCACCACCCACTCTTTGGTTGCCACGGTTCTTTCAGGTCAAGCCAAAGTACTCAAAGATGAACAAGGTCGTGTGTTACTTCCTTCTATCGTTCATTATGCAGCACAAAGCACTGAATATGGCAATGATGCCAAACCTTTTATTACCACCGATCCTAAAAATACGATTGTATCCGTAAAACGTTTTATGGGTCGCTCCCAAGCAGATATTAAATTCCAGCATCCTTATGCCTTGGTGGGCGAAGCGAATGAAATGCCGGCATTTGAAACTGCGCAAGGACGTAAAACGCCAGTTGAGATTTCTGCGGAAATTTTAAAGCAGCTTAAAGAACGTGCTGAAGCCAGCTTAAAAAATGAGATTAATGGTGCCGTGATTACGGTTCCTGCGTATTTCGATGAAGCACAACGCCAGGCAACACGTGATGCTGCGCAACTGGCCGGTTTAAACGTTCTGCGTTTATTGAATGAACCAACGGCTGCTGCGGTAGCTTATGGACTGGATCAGGAAACTAACTTGAGCACAGATCGCAACTATGTGATCTATGACTTGGGCGGCGGTACCTTTGACGTATCCATTCTGCGTTTCTCTCAAGGTGTGTTCGAAGTATTGGCGACTGGGGGCCATACTGCTCTAGGTGGTGACGATCTGGATCGTCTGATTTTAAAATGGGCTAAAAAACAGCTTAATATCGAAACCCTAGATGATGCTGAATATGCGCATTTCATTACTGCTGCGCGTAAAGCTAAAGAAGCATTATCTGATACAGACTCAGTTGAATTAAAGCTGCTTGATCAAAGCCTGACTTTAGATCGCCCGACTTTTGAAGAAATCATCAAGGTTGCTTTGGATAAAACCATCAGCGTTTGTAAGCGTGTCATGCGTGATGCCAAGCTGGAACTTGATGATATTCAGAATGTGGTGCTTGTAGGTGGTTCTACCCGCTCGTACGCCGTGCAAAAAGCAGTACGTGATGTGTTTAACCAAGAGCCTCTATGCACCATTAACCCGGATGAAGTGGTTGCGATTGGTGCTTCAATTACAGCGAATCAGCTCATTGGCAACAGCAAAGATGGATCATTATTATTAGATGTGACTCCACTTTCTCTTGGTCTGGAAACCATGGGCGGTCTGGTTGAGCGTCTGATTTCACGCAATACCGCGATTCCAGTCGCACGCCGCCAGGAATTTACGACCTATCAGGATGGCCAAACCGCTATGCTGATTCACGTAGTTCAAGGTGAACGTGATCTAGTAGAACATTGTCGTAGCTTGGGCCGTTTTGTACTGCATGGCATTCCGCCAATGACCGCAGGTCAGGCACGCATTGAAGTGACTTTCCAAGTGGATGCAGATGGCTTGTTGACCGTTTCTGCCAAAGAAATGACTTCAGGTGTGACGGCACAAATCGATATCAAACCATCTTATGGCTTGTCGAGTGAAGATACTGAACGTCTGCTGTTAGAAGGTTATCAGTTTGCTGAAGAAGACAAAAACCTTCGTCATCTGCAGGAAACCAAGGTGGAAGCACAACGTGAACTTGAAGCACTGGTTCAGGCACTGAAAGTAGATGCTCAATTGATGAATGAACAGCAATTGGCAGAACTGACTGCTGCGCAAGCACGACTTGAGTCCGAGCTACAAGGTACAGATATCAAAGCCATTGAATCTGCAGTAGAACAGCTTAAAATACATAGTGATGCGTTTGCTGCTCTGCGCATGAATCAACATATTGATGCTGCCCTTAAAGGCACTAAACTCGACGATTGGTCAAACTCAAACTAATTTAAGGTAAAGACTATGCCACGTATTAAAGTTCTTCCACATGCGCAAATTTGCCCTGAAGGCGCTGAGTTTGAAGTTGAACAAGATGCCAATCTATGTGAAAGCATGCTGAAAAACGGAATCAAGATTGAACATGCGTGTGATATGTCATGTGCATGTACCACTTGCCACGTAATTGTTCGTCGCGGTTTCGACAGCCTTGAAGAAATGAATGATGTCGAAGCTGATCTGCTCGATCGTGCTTGGGGTTTAGAGCCTGATTCCCGTCTGTCTTGCCAAGTGAAGATTGTGGATGAAGATCTGGAAGTTGAAATTCCAAAATATACCATTAATCATGCTTCAGAAAATCACTAAGATTCTGAAATCAAAAAACCACGCTTAGGCGTGGTTTTTTTATGGTCTTTATCATTTATTTAAATCATAAAAATTAGATGACTTTTGATTGTTCAGCTGCTCGAAATGCTTCTTCAGCAGATAAAGGTTCAATCACTTCATCTTCAAGTTTTAATTTCACAATTCCTTGAGAGTTGGTCAGTTGCTGCTGGGTTTGAATGCGTTTAATCATTTTCTCCAGTACATGCAATAACTCTGGATAATCATAGTTTTGCACTTCATCCAGATTTAACAGTAAATGAAAACCTTTATATTGATAATCAAACCAGCGCTGATATTCAACTTTCTGGAAGGCATATTTTTCCATCACTTGCCAAGTGCGAACCGGCGCCTTAATCCCTTTCAGGAAAATTGGCTCTTTAGGTGCACATAGATAGTCATTTTTGATCAGGTTATGGGTATCTTCAGAAATCAGGATTTCATCAACTTCCGCAGCACTTTGTAAGCGTGCAGCCAGATTGGCATCACGACCAACAATAGTATAGGCCATACGGTGATTGGCACCATAGTTCCCCACGTGGCAATAACCGGTTGAAATCCCCATACGGATATGTAATGGCGGATAACCCATTTTAATCCAGCGTTCGCGTAACAATTTCATTTGCTGACGCATTGAAATTGCCATTTCCAGACAGTTTTTAGCATCCTGCTCTACACCATCTGAATGCGGATCGCCAAAGAAGATCAGGATGGCATCACCCATGAACTTATCGACTGTTGCTTCATATTTCTTGGCGATTTCAGTCATATGGCTTAAATAGTCATTCAACAGGAAAGCCAAATCATCCGGAATCAGAGTTTCAGAAAGCTCTGTAAATCCCTGAATATCCGAAAAGAAAATCGTGAGTTTTTTACGTTTGTATTCGATCTTAGCTTCAGATTCGCCTTTCATGATGGATTGCCATAACTGCACTGGCGCATAACGGCTGAGCTGATTGGCGAATTCCATATAACGGTTCATCTGGTCGAAATAATGGTTTTTCTTCTGGGTCATATATTGCATACGACCGCTTTGATAGAAATTTCCAACACCAAAATAAGTAATCAGACAGATGAAACCTAGTACGGTGAGTTCGGTACTGGTTGGACTGAAATAGCTGGTAAATCCAAAAATGCCAATGGTAGACAGATAAAAGATCATGGTGCCAATCAGGCCAGCCAGTGACACCATCATGAATGAAATCTTGTTATTAATGGCGGTATACAGCAATGTAACTACTGCCAGTAGAGACAACACCAGATCCAGATGCACAGCTGCAAGTACAACCGATACGATAATCACATCTAGAACAAAGAAGAAATTACGTTTTAAATTATAGTCATATTTATAAATCATCCACCGGGATAATTTCGGTGTGATCACCAAAACCAGTGCCAGAAATAACGGAACAAAAATCTGGTAATTGGTGTCCGGTTCCGTGTAGTGATAGACGATCAGAACCAGAGACAGCATGATATATCCCATCATCCGATGGAAATATTCAAACTGTTTTGGTTCCTGATGAATCCAGTCGTCTAATTGCACTCAATTACTCTCTTAAAGTCCAAAATCCTGAATGGACCATAAAATGTATGTCAACGCTTAGTCCATACGCCAGTCAAATGGCATATCCCCTTGACCGCGTAAAGCCAGCATCAAGGTTTGACGCATATGTGCCAATACTTCACTGCTATAAGGAACTGCTGGAGTGCCCCATACCGGCTTAGGCCATGCCACATCGTTTTGATAACGAACCACATGATGAAAATGCAGTTGTGGCACCATATTGCCCAAAGCTGCGACATTCATTTTGTCGGCACGGAATACACGCGCTAACTGGCTAGATAACCAGCTTGATTCACGTAAAAACTGCTCTTGGTCAGCTTGGCTCAATTCATATAATTCGGTAATGCCTGGTACACGCGGAACCAGAATCAACCACGGAAATTGCATATCATTCATCAAACGACATGTTGATAAAGGAAAGTCGCCTACAAAAAACGTATCTTGAGCAAGTTGTGGATGCAAACTAAACATATCTTTATAAATGATGCAAAATTAGAATGATGGCTAATACTACCATATACAATTGCGGCTGAGTATTGTAAGCGGGCGCTTTAGGGCAATTTTGTATGAATTGTGAAGGACAAAACGGCAAACTATTAGCTTAAATAATTTCATATGAAAACAAGCTGATATTCACACTATATATATAAAAATGAAATATAGTGTGAATATTCATATTCCATGAAATCTAAAAATATTAATTTAGCTCTTTTAATAGGCTATCCAGTAAATCGCTGATGAACTGGATTCGTTTTTGATAATCTTCCAGCATCACCATCACTTTCAATCGCTGGCCGCCTTCCATCCTGAAATATGTCGGATGTTTCTGCATCATCTGGATAATACTCATGGCTTGAACTGGTGTATCTGGTGAAAATTCGATATGGCCACCCTGCCCACCAATGTCAATTTTGGTAATGCTCAATTGCTCGGCTTTAAGACGTAGCTGATGCACAGCAAATAATTGTTTCACCGGTTGCGGCGGAATGCCAAAACGGTCAATCAGTTCCATACGGATATTATCGAGTTTTTCCTGAGTATCAGTATTACTGATGCGTTTATAGAACAGCAAGCGCTGATGTACATCACCCAGATAATCGTCCGGAATCAGGGCTGGCATATGCAGGTTGATTTCCGCAGTTAAAGACAGTGGCGCATCAAAATTCGGCGTTTTACCTTTTTGAATCGCTTTAGTCGCCTTTTCCAGCATTTCCATATACAGGCTATAGCCGATCGCCTGCATCGAACCACTTTGCTGCTCACCTAGAAGTTCACCTGCACCGCGAATTTCCAGATCTTCGGTGGCCAGCATAAAGCCTGCACCCAAAGTCGAGGCACGTTGAATCGCTTCCAGACGTTTTTCTGCATCACCTTTCAAGGCTTTTAGGGATGGCACTAACAGATAGGCATAAGCCTGGTGATGCGAACGCCCAACCCGGCCACGCAACTGGTGTAACTGTGCAAGACCGAGCTTGTCTGCCCGCTCAATAATAATAGTATTGGCATTAGGTACATCAATCCCGGTCTCAATAATGGTCGAGCACACCAGAACATTGTATTCCTTGTGATAGAACTGCTGCATCACCTGCTCCAGTTCACGCTCACGCATTTGCCCATGGGCCACAATGACACGTGCTTCCGGCACCAGATTCCGGATATTTTCTGCAGCACGGTCAATGGTATCGACTTCATTATGCAGGAAATAGACCTGACCACCACGCAGTAATTCACGCAGAATCGCCTCCCGAATGGTGTCGCTGGTATGTTCCTGCACAAAAGTTTTTACAGCCAGACGGCGTGCTGGTGGCGTCGCGATAATCGACAGATCACGCATTCCGCTAAAGGCCATATTCAAGGTACGTGGAATTGGTGTTGCGGTAAGAGTCAGCATATCCACATCGGCACGCAAGGCCTTAATACGTTCTTTATCACGCACCCCGAAACGATGTTCTTCATCAACAATCATCAGCCCCAGATTATGGAACTGGACATTTTCCTGTAAAAGCTTATGGGTGCCGATGACAATATCGACTTTGCCATCTGCTAGGTCTTCAATGGTTTTGGTATGAGCTTTAGAAGAACCGAAACGGGAAAGCACTTCAATGCGTACTGGCCAATCCGCAAAACGGTCTTTGAAAGATTCATAATGCTGCTGTGCCAGCAAAGTAGTGGGTACTAATACCGCAACCTGGCGATTATTTTGTACCGCGACAAAGGCTGCCCGCATGGCGACTTCAGTTTTACCAAAACCGACATCACCACAGACCAGACGGTCCATTGGTTTTGCAAGTTGCATATCATATAGTGTGGCTTCAATCGCATTGGCCTGATCCGGTGTTTCTTCATAAGCAAAGCCGCTAGCAAACTGCATATACAGACTTTGATCAACCTCAAAACTGATCCCCGGCTTAGATGAACGACGTGCCTGAATATGTAATAACTCGGCTGCGACATCATGAATCTGTTCCAAAGCTTTACGCTTGGCTTTATTCCAAGCATCTGTACCCAGTTTATGTAAAGGTGCTAGATCTGGATCGCCACCACTATAGCGGCTGATCAGATGCAGGTTAGTCACCGGGACATAGACTTTAGCGCCTTCAGCATAGTCCAGTTGCAGAAATTCATGATCCTGATCATCGATACTTAAAGTAATTAGGCCTGCATAACGTCCCACACCATAATCAATGTGTACCACTGGTGCACCAATGCTTAGCTCGGTCAGACTGCGGATCAGGAATTCTTCTGATACTTCCTGCTGACGCTTGCGACGACGTTGGACCACACGATGTTCGTAAAGCTGATTTTCCGAGATCACACTGATCCGATTTGTCAGAACAAGACCACGTTCCAATGGTGCACTGGTAATCGCAATCGCATGCAGAGAATCGACAAAAGCATCAAAGTTTTCTACGGTCGGAATATCGCCCAGACTTGGGCGCAGCGCATCTTTTAAGGTTTCACGACGACCGGCACTTTCAGCAACCAGTAAAACCGGATGATCGGCCGCATCAATATATTTTTTGACTTCGGTAAAGGGCTTTTCACGTTTTGGATCAACAGGCAAGCGTGGTGGTAACTGGGTATCCAGATTAATCACGCCGGCTTTCTCATCAAAAGCTTCTTGTGCCGCAATGATGCGACTAAACTGATTTAGCTGTTCTAAAAGCTGATTGGTCGGACAGAACAGTGTTTCAGGCGGCAGAATCGGCTGATCAATATTATGACGGCGATCTTCATAACGGCGAGTTACGTCCTGCCAGAACTGTTCTAAACTCTGCTCCAACGCCTTATCTGTAATGACAATGCCATTCTTTGGTAAGTATGAAATTAAGGTACTTTGCCCTTGCATCGCTTCATGACTAAAGAATAAAGGCAGGTAGAACTCAATTCCCGGTGAAGCAATGCCATCCATTACATCCTGATAAATTGGATTTTTCTTTGGATTAGCTGTGGGGAAAAATTCTGCATAACGGTCACGGAAAGTAGCACGACCCTCCTTCAGTGGAAATTCTTGTGCAGGTAATACGGTAAATTGTTCTAGAGTTTGCGTAGTACGTTGCGTTTCCGGATCAAAAAATTTCAGGGTTTCAATTTCATCATCGAACAGGTCAATCCGGATTGGTGCATCCTGACCTGAAGCATATATATCGATAATGCTACCGCGAACTGCAAATTCACCATGATCATAAACGGTGTCGACCAGATGATAACCAGCCTGAATCAGTTTTTTCTTTTGCTGTTCCAGATCCAGCTTTTGCCCGACTCGAATATCGAAGTGTTCACCCAGCACCCATGAAGTAGGTGCAACACGCTGTGCCAATGTAGAAGCTGCCAGCAACAATACGCCGCTTTGGGGCATATTAGATAAAATTGCCAGACGTTCGGAGACGATATCCTGATGCGGTGACAGACGGTCATAAGGCAAAATTTCCCAATCTGGAAATATGGTCGGTTTAATCCCATAAAATTCCAGTTCACTTTCCAGTTGACCCAAATGCTGGTTATTACGCGCAACAATAACAAATAGACGCGATTGTTGCTGCTTGATAATTTCTTTCAGCAATAATGCAGTAGACGAGCCTTGCAGATTGCCTAACCAGCGTTTCTCGCCTGCCTTGAGCTTGGGTAAATTAAGTTGGGAAATTTCTTGTTGGAACATGTATATAGCTTTAAAGTCTAAACAACATGAAGCTTATACTATCACGATGATCTGGTGCTATTTCGTTATTTTTATGCAGTCGTTACAGATTGACTGCACAGGATAAAATCAGCCTATGATTCCGTTATTTTTTGTCGCGTAAAAAGTTACGATAATTGTCATTTAACTTTTTCACAATCATTTTAAATTGCAGCAGGTTTTCTTCAGTATTTCCTAATTTTGCATTAAAACGCTGATTGGCAATTTCCAGATCAATTTTTTCATTAATGATCATTGCAGTTGAATATAGCGCTTTTAAATCATCAAAAGTTTTCATCCGTCGGTTAGACAAATATTCCAGTCGCTCACCCAGCTCCTGATTTAAATTAATCCCATCCACAATATAGCCGATCCCTTCTACATATTGGATATGATTCTCTTCCAGAAAAATCTGAGCCGGATCAGGTTTATTTGATTTAAATAAGTTACTGATTTTATCAAACATGCTATGCACTCAATTCATTGTGTCATCGATATAGTCTAGATGAAAATGCCCGAAACCCACAGACGGGATTTGAGGCAAATGGTTAAAATCAGTACAGGTCTATATTGGACTCATCCTTAAACTTTCAGGATACCTGTTCCCATTGATTCATCATTGGGACTTCTGAAACCAGATTTTCAAAGGCAAAAATTTCATCCAGCTGAATTTCACTTAACAAACCCAGTTCCAGCACCACTTCGGGTACAGTTTTATTTTCACGAATACATTGCTTGCCAATTTCATCACAAGTGGCATGACCTAAAAGTGGTTCCAGTAAGGTGATAATCCCGATACTGCGCATCACTGCATTTAAACAGTTCTGTTCATTGGCCTGAATCCCGGCAATACATTTTTGTTGTAGGGTCTGCATACCTTGAGTTAATAATTGGATGGATTCATTTAAGGATACTGCAATGACCGGCTCCATAACATTAAGCTGTAATTGCCCTGCTTCTGCTGCCATTGTCACAGTCAGGTCATTACCAATCACACGAAACGCAATCTGATTGACTACTTCTGGAATAACCGGATTGACCTTAGCTGGCATGATAGAAGAACCCGCCTGTAATTCTGGCAAACGGATTTCCGCCAGACCGGTACGCGGGCCAGAACTTAAAAGACGCAAGTCATTACAGATTTTGGACAACTTAACAGCCAGACGTTTCAGACTACTGGACAGAATAATAAACACGCCACAATCGCTGGTCGCTTCGACATAATCTTCCGCGCCTTTTAAAGGTAGGCCAGTAATTTTCGTTAAAGTTTGTACTGCATGTTTGGCATAACCATCTGGAGTATTCACGCCGGTTCCAATGGCGGTTGCACCCAGATTCACTTCCAGCAATAACTGACGCATTTGCTCAATCAGCTTCAGGTCTTCTTTTAATAAGGTTGCGAAAGCACGGAATTCCTGTTCCAGGGTCATTGGAACCGCATCCTGTAACTGGGTACGCGCCATCTTGATCACATACTGAAACTCTGATGCCTTGCTATATAAAGTATCAATCAACGATTTTTGTACATGAAGCAGTTCATCCAGACGTGTATAAGTCGCTAGACGTAGTGCCGTGGGATAGACATCATTGGTTGATTGTGAAGTATTCACATGATCATTTGGATGCAGGATATGGTAATCGCCTTTACGATGCCCGAGCAATTCTAGCGCCCGATTTGCAATAACCTCATTCGCATTCATATTGATAGAAGTACCAGCTCCACCCTGATAAGGATCAAGCGGAAATGCCTCCTGCCAGTCCTGAGGTTGATGAATCAATTCATCACATGCTTGTTGAATAGCAATACTTTGTTGTTCTGATATTTTCTGAAAATGTAAATTCGTTTGTGCTGCTGCTTTTTTAACTTGCGCCAATGCACGAATAAAGTGTGCTTGCTGACCTACTGCCAGACCTGAGATCTGAAAATTCTCAATCGCACGCAAGGTATGAATACCATAATAGCTGTGCTGGGGAATTTGTTTTTTCCCCAATAAATCCTGTTCAATTCGACTTGATTCTATTTGCAACATATTGTCCATGTCATATTACTCTAAGCAATGATGCACCATTCAGAATGGTGTTCCTTCACTATGAAGAGAGGCCCTAAAAACAAATAGAAGTGATTTAAGCAGGATTTGAAACAAAATATGTCTAATTCGAGATTGTTGTTAGTTTTGTAAAATTGTGTAATTAAAATACAAAAGTTCAATGAATTTAACTGTTTATTAAAATTATTTATTTTTCTTCAAAACCATGTGTAACTTTGTATTTTATAACCCTCTACTAATTCTTCATTTATACGAGAAAATTCTTAATTTACATAAAATATACACAAAAGCTGCTCAACTGTTACAGAGTGTAATTTTTAAACCATGTTTGAATCACTGCCCTGTGAATGCAGTTCAAAAATCATCCCGGATGATGATGTTCAAAATTTAAGGATACTCTGCCTATGAGCTCGCTTAACCCAACACTGATTACTTTTATGTTTTATATCGTCGCCATGATTGGGATCGGTTTATATGCCTATCGTGCGACGTCCAATTTTGATGAATATATTCTGGGTGGGCGAAGTCTGGGCAGTGTAGTGACTGCGCTTTCCGCAGGTGCATCCGACATGAGTGGCTGGCTGCTGATGGGCTTACCCGGAGCCATCTATTTTTCCGGTCTGTCAGAAGTCTGGATTGCGATTGGCCTGATTATTGGCGCCTGGCTGAACTGGTTACTGGTAGCTGGCCGTCTGCGTGCCCATACTGAATTTCAGAACAATGCTCTGACCCTGCCTGATTATTTCACCAGCCGTTTTGCGGATAAGAAACGAATCTTACGCTTACTATCAGCCATTGTGATTCTGGTGTTCTTTGCAATTTACTGTGCTTCCGGCATGGTCGCAGGTGCGCGTCTGTTCGAAAGCCTGTTTGGCTGGGATTACACGACAGCACTTTGGCTCGGTGCAGTGGCCACGATTCTGTATGTGTGTATTGGCGGCTTCCTGGCAATCAGTTGGACCGATACCTTTCAGGCTGGCTTAATGATCTTTGCGTTGCTTATTACACCCATCATTACCTATCTGGCATTGGGTGATAACGCTCAACAGGTGGGCACCCTACTGGAAACTGCCCGTCCACATGCATCCAATATGCTGGAAGGCCTAAGTTTTGTCGCGATTATTTCTAGCTTGGCTTGGGGCTTAGGCTATTTTGGTCAGCCACATATTCTGGTGCGCTTTATGGCGGCAGATTCGGTCAAAACTATTCCTACTGCACGCCGGATCGGCATGACCTGGATGATTCTGTGTCTGGTGGGTGCAATGTCGGCGGGCTATATCGGGATTGCTTATTTTGCAGCAAATCCTGACCTTCCTGCTGCTGCAATCGTCAACCAGAATCCTGAAACCGTGTTTATGGAATTGACCAAAATCCTGTTTAACCCTTGGATTGCAGGCATCATATTAGCGGCAATTCTGGCTGCGATTATGAGTACATTGAGCTGTCAGTTACTGGTTTGCTCGACCACCCTGACTGAAGATTTATACAAAGGCTTCCTGCGTAAAAATGCTTCACAAAAAGAACTGATCTGGGTCGGTCGTGGCATGGTGATTGTGATTGCCTTGATTGCAATTTCATTGGCCATCAATCCAAACAGTAAAGTTCTGGGTCTGGTGGCTTATGCCTGGGCTGGCTTTGGCGCTGCCTTTGGTCCTTTGATCATTTTCTCACTGTTCTGGAAACGTATGACCCTCAACGGCGCGATTGTCGGAATGGTGATGGGCGCCGTGACTGTAATTGCCTGGAAAAATTATATGGGTGATACTAGTCTGTACGAGATCATCCCGGGCTTTATTCTGGCAGCGCTAAGTATCGTGATTGTGAGCCTATTGGATAAAGCGCCAAGTCACGATGTCGTTAATCGTTTTGAACTGGCAAAAGCCGAATATCAGAAAGAAATGGCTGAAATGAATAAATAATCTTTCTATTTCAAATTAAAAAGGGACTTCGTGTCCCTTTTGTTTTGTCTGAATTTATACCTTAGCTTTAGCCGGCATTTTCAGCTTGATCTGCTGGGTTTCCTTGATCACTTCCATTACTGGATAACTACGGGTTTCTTTTACCCCCGGTAATTGCCACAAAATATCACCGGAGATTTTTCGGAATTCATCCATATTGGCACAGCGGATTTTCACCACAAAATCAAAACCGCCACTAATCATATGACATTCCACGATATCGGGAATATGCTGTACCGCCTCGGAAAATTCTTCCAACACATTCGGTGTGGTTTTATCCAGCAGAATTTCGACAAAGACCACAAAACCGTTATTCAGCATAATTGGATTAAGTCGCGCTTCATAACCGAGAATAAATCCCTCCTTAGTCAGTTTTTGCACACGCGCCAGTACCGCAGTTGGTGAAAGATTCACCATCTCTGCCAGTTTAATATTGGAAATTTTCGATTCAGACTGCAGCAAATCAAGGATGCGAATATCTATTCGGTCAAGGCTTAAATATGGGCTATTCATTAGAATTATTCTCTAAAAATGATACAAACTATAGTGAGATATTTGTCAATTATTTTGGGATTATAGATTAAAACTCATTCAACTCAAAGAACCGATTGACGCAGTACAGGAAGTCACTATGTCCACCACAATACGCCCGAATTCGCACTCGAATGCAGTGAAGCAATCGAATTACATTGCTGAATTTAAGGATAAAAACCAATATGAACAGCGCATCAATACCGCATGGCGACGTGCCGAGTCCGAGTGCATGGAAACGCTGCTGGAACATAGTGAAATTTCTTCAGAACTGACAGATAAAATTCAGTGCCTGGCGTTTGATCTGGCACATTCCCTACGCGAGCGTAAAGGCTCTGGTGGTAAAGCCGGTATCGTACAAGGATTGCTTCAGGAATTTTCGCTCTCTTCTCAGGAAGGGATTGCCTTGATGTGTCTGGCAGAAGCCTTACTGCGTATTCCAGATACAGCAACCCGTGACCTGCTGATCCGCGACAAGATCAATCAGGGCAACTGGAAAGAACATCTCGGCCAAAGCCAACTGATGTTCGTGAATGCTGCAGCCTGGGGTTTGATGCTGACCGGCAAACTGATGGAAACACCACAGCAGAAAAGCTTGTCGAGTTTATTAACCGGTCTTTTAGCACGTAGTGGCCGTAGCATCATCCGTAAAGCGGTGGACGTCGCAATGCGCATGATGGGTGAGCAGTTTGTCACTGGCGAAACCATTGATGAAGCCCTGAAAAATGCAGAACGACTAGAAGATAAAGGTTTCCAATATTCTTATGACATGCTTGGTGAAGCAGCGCTGACCGATCCAGATGCGGAGCGTTATTATCAGGACTATCAAGACGCCATTCATGCTATCGGCAAGGCATCAACAGATAAGGATGTTTATAACGGTCCCGGTATTTCCATCAAACTGTCTGCACTGCATCCACGTTATCAGCGCTCGCAAATGGACCGCGTCAATGATGAACTGTATAGCAAAGTTCTGAATCTGGCAGTTCTGGCGAAAAACTATAATATCGGCCTGAATATTGATGCCGAAGAAACTGAGCGTCTGGAAATTTCCTTAGAGCTTTTAGAACGTCTTTGTTTTGAACCTGAACTCAATAACTGGAAAGGCATTGGTTTTGTGATTCAGGCCTACCAGAAACGCTGCTTCTATGTCGTGGATTACATCATTGATCTGGCTAAACGCAGCCAGAAACGCCTGATGATTCGTCTGGTGAAAGGTGCGTATTGGGATAGCGAGATCAAGAAAGCCCAGATCGAAGGTATGTCTGATTATCCGGTATTTACCCGTAAAGTGCATACTGACCTATCCTATATTGCCTGCGCACGTAAACTACTGGCAGAGCCGGACTATATTTACCCACAATTTGCGACACATAATGCGCAGACTGTTGCCACGATTTATCAGCTCGCTAATCCAGACCGCTATTATGCTGGTCAATATGAATTCCAGTGTCTGCATGGCATGGGTGAACCGCTATATGAAAATGTGGTAGGTGATAAAGCGGCTGGTAAACTTGGTATTCCATGCCGGATCTATGCACCGGTCGGGAACCATGAAACCCTGTTAGCTTATCTAGTGCGTCGACTACTGGAAAATGGCGCGAATACCTCTTTCGTCAATCGCATTGCTGACAAGAATTTAAAAGTCGAAGACCTGATTGAGAATCCGCGTCAAACCATTTTAAAAGCAGCTCAACAGGAAAATGCCTTAGGTGCTAAACATCCGCAAATCCCTTACCCAAAAGATTTATATGGTACTTTACGATCAAATTCGTCTGGTTTGGATCTGGCCAATGACGCAGACCTGCAAGCCTTAAATGAAGTTGCAACTGACTTGGCGAATAGCCAATTCCAGGCTGCGGCGATGGGTACTGCATTTTCAGAACTAAATACTAGCAACGCTATACAGGTTATCAATCCTGCCCAACATCAAGATGTGGTCGGCACCGTATATGAAGCCACCACTGAACAGGCTGAAATAGCCCTGACTCAGGCCGTAAATGCACAAAGTTTATGGAGCAACTTGCCAAAGAATGAACGTGCTGCCTGTCTCAATAAAGCCGCTGACCTGATGCAGGAACGTCTGTTACCACTGATGGTTCTACTGTCTCGTGAAGCCGGTAAAACTTATGCAAATGCGATTGCGGAAGTCCGTGAAGCGATTGACTTCCTACGCTACTATGCTGGCCAGATGCTGGACCTGTCTAATGATGTACATATTCAGCCTTTAGGAACTGTACTCTGCATTAGTCCTTGGAACTTCCCGTTAGCGATCTTTACCGGACAGATTTCGGCGGCATTGGTTGCTGGTAATACAGTCATCGCCAAACCAGCTGAACAAACCCCGTTAATTGCCGCGCAAGCCGTGCAAATTCTCTGGGAAGCAGGTATTCCGCAGGATGTCCTTCAGCTATTGCCGGGTCGTGGTGAAACCATTGGTGCTCAGCTCAGCCAAGATTCCCGTATCCAAGGCATCATGTTTACCGGTTCCACTGAAGTAGCGAAAATTCTACAGAAGACCGTAGCAGAACGACTGAATCAGTTTGGCGAAAGCGTAACGCTGATTGCCGAAACTGGCGGTCAGAATGCCATGATTGTAGATTCATCAGCACTTACCGAACAGGTTGTACTGGATGTAGTTAACTCAGCCTTTGATAGTGCCGGTCAGCGCTGTTCTGCCCTGCGTGTGCTCTGTGTACAGGAAGACAATCTGGATACTGTACGTAAGATGCTAAAAGGTGCAATGCAGCAATTGCGAGTCGGCAATCCGGTTCTACTCAAAACTGATATTGGTCCAGTGATTGATGCCGAAGCACGGCTGAACATCCAAAAACATATTGATCAAATGCGTAGTAAAGGTCATCAAGTTCATCAGCTGATGTTTAATCAAGATGCTTCTGATCTGGCTCAAGGGACTTTTATTCCACCGACCTTGATTGAACTGCCGAATTTAAATGATCTTGAGCGTGAAATCTTTGGTCCAGTACTACATCTGATTAGCTATAAAGCCGGCGAGCTGCCACAACTACTAGATCAGATCAACAGCAAAGGATATGGCCTGACTATGGGCCTACATACCCGGATCGATGAAACCATGCAGACTGTAATTTCAAAAGCACATGTCGGGAACTTGTATATCAACCGCAATATTGTCGGTGCTGTGGTGGGTGTACAGCCCTTTGGTGGTGAAGGTCTGTCTGGGACTGGTCCGAAAGCCGGTGGTCCACTTTATATCTACCGTTTAATGCATCAGGTGTCTGAGAAGAAACTGGCTCAGCCTTATGCGATGCAGTCTGCTCAGGCACTACTTAAAAATTCGGTGTCGCAAGATTTTAAGGATTGGGTAAGCAAGACTTTTCCACGGGTTTCTTTGCAATCTCCTGCTCAGATTGCAACGGGACATAGCTTTAGCCTGCAAGGTCCAACGGGTGAGGAAAACCAGTACATGATCCTGCCGCGTGAGAGTGTGCTCTCTCTAGCAGAAAATGATATGGATCAGATTCAGCAAATCTTGGCGATCTTATCGGTTGGTAGCCGCCCGGCCGTACTCGCAGACAATACTTTTATACTCAAGTATCTGCAAAGCATGCCCGCGAGTGTGGTGAAAGCTATTAAAGTTATCAAGGATATTGAATCAGGTGATTTTGAAGCTGTACTGCATCATGGCGAGACCTCTGCATTGATGGATTTGCAGCAACGTATTGCAAGACGACAAGGAGCTATTGTAGGTATCACGCATTTAAGCTCAGGAAATTATGAGATTCCAGTGGAGCGTTTCGTGATTGAACGTGCAATCAGTATCAATACCGCAGCTGCAGGTGGTAATGCCAGTCTCATGACCATGTCAGGTCTGTAAAAAGCTTTAGTACTGAGATTATTTTAATCCCTTTCCTCTTATGGCCAAATCTCTCCCCTTTGAAGATTTGGCCTTTTTTTAACTGCTTTTCCAGCCTGTTTCCCTGAATAGTCTTAGGCAGAACAGCAAATTTTTGCTACCATCTTGGCTTTCAAAATATTTGCGATTTTTTACTGCATATGACCTCATCTTATCAGCAACAACTGGATGCCAAAGTTGAACGCATTAGCGCGCAATTTGCCGAATATCAACCACCTGCCCTTGAAGTATTTGAGTCGCCTGAACAGTACTATCGCATGCGTGCTGAATTCCGGATCTGGCATACTGAAGATGACCTGTTCTATGCCATGTTTGAGCGTGATGAGAACAATAATAAGAAAGTGATCCGTATTAATGAATTCCCTGTGGCTGACCGCAGTATTAATGACTTAATGCCGCAATTACTAGAAGCCTTCAAAGCCGATGCAACTCTGGGTCACCGCCTATTTGAAGTGCATTTCCTGGCAACACTCAAAGGTGAAGTACTGGTTTCCCTGATCTATCACCGCAAGCTGGATGAAAGCTGGGAACCTGCAGCTAAAGCACTAGCTGAAAAATTAAAGATCAAGCTGATTGGTCGTAGCCGTGGCCAGAAATTTGTCTTGAGCGATGAGTTTGTCGTAGAGGAACTCAGTGTATTTGACCGCAAATATCAGTACAAACAGATCGAAAGTAGCTTCACCCAGCCGAATGCACAAGTCTGCCAGAAAATGCTGGAATGGGCATGTAATGCCGCGCAGCAGTCTGATAAAGACCTGTTAGAGCTTTACTGTGGCAATGGTAACTTTACCCTGCCATTGTCTACCCGTTTCCGTCGTGCATTGGCAACTGAGTTGGCCAAGTCATCTGTGTATGCGGCTGAATGGAATATCGAGCAGAACGGTATCGACAATATTCAGGTAGCACGTCTATCTGCGGAAGAATTTACACAAGCGTTTAATGGTGATCGTACTTTCCGCCGTCTACAAGAAGCCAATATTGACCTGTCAACTTATGACTTCGATACGGTATTCGTCGATCCCCCACGTGCAGGGATCAATGATGAAACACTGAAACTGCTACAGCGCTTTGAACGAATCATCTACATTTCTTGCAATCCGGACACATTACATGACAATCTGAAACAACTATCCCAAACCCATAAAATTACCAAGTTTGCCCTATTCGATCAGTTCCCTTATACCCATCATGTAGAGTCCGGAGTACTGCTGGAAAAACGCTAAAAATATTGTTTCAATTTATTTTTTTGTTACATAAATGGAGCTTTTGTTAGCTCCATTTTTTATACATAAAATTAGTAACTTATCCATGAATTATCTTGTTTCAATCAAATAATATCGTTCAAAATCTCTTCTACAATCGAAAATTTAAAATACTGACTGCTGCTTTTATCACATAGGGCCTATTGCTTTATTTATTAAATTGGATATATTTCACTCTATGTTAGGTTGTGTATGAAGGCTCTATGAGTTTCTGGCAGAAGTTGTTTTCAGATGAACAACAAAATGAACACAAGAACCAGATTGCTTGTGTTGAAAATGATTGCTCTTGCAAGACAAATGAACAGCTCCTTGAAGCACTGTCTAAAGCAACTGATGAAGATATCATTATCGGAATCAAAAAAGTTCTAGCTTCTCGCGGTTACAGCCGTAAAGAACTCAATGAACTTCAGCACCTGCCGCTGCAATAAGCAGCTTAGGTCTTGATAAAAAGCATTTGCATACGCAAATGCTTTTTTTATATCTATCATTTGGATTTTTGCCTACCCCTCTTTGCTTTCAATCAAATGGAACCTACTCCTTATATCTAAACCTAAGTGTCTATGTGTCTATATCTTTACTTCTTTTCAAATATGCAGATAAATGACTTTTCATATTTGCTTAGGCTATTTAGACATTATAATTTTAGATTTGCCTTAATCAGTTCACATACAACATTTATAAGGTTCGAGAAATTTAAAGATGACTGTCTAGACAACGAATTCTGGATAGAATTAAGCCCTAAAACATCGATTAATTCACAAAAAAACAGTACACTTGCTGTTTAAAATACACTTGTTATTAAATGGCTTAATCTTTACATGCAGCGAACTAAACGGTTTCCCATAGGTGCGCATCTTATGGTTAAACATTTCGGTTATACTCATCACGGGATTTATGCCGGGCGTGGTCGTGTCATCCACTATTCCGGTTTTGCACATTTATTTAAGAAGCATCCAATTGAAATCACCTCAATTGAGAAATTCAGCAACGGCAAACTGATTCAGATCCAGTATTATGCCTCAGCAAAATATAAAGGCCGTAAAGTCGTGCGTCGTATGCGTTCCAGAATGCATGAAAATAACTATCACCTGATTATTAATAATTGTGAACACCTCTGTACTTGGGCAATCACTGGCGTAGAAAGCAGCCCTCAAGTCATTCAGATGATGAATCGCCTAACGACGATCGGTTATATCAGCTCCATGATGAGCTTTATGAATAGCCTTTTCCTGACCTTGACGACTACCTGTTTCGCTCTAGCCCTCTATATCAAGAAAAAGCTTCGTGACAAGGCCAAACAACGTTTAGAGCAATATCGTGAGCTACATGAGCAGGTCAAAAACAATAGCCCAGATCTTGGTAATCATTTAAAACATCGTTAAGGTTTTAGTTTCTTGCTATTAAAGTTTTTAAGATAGCTATTCAAAAATAATTTAAAAATAAGATGACTTTCATTTGATTTATTTAATGATTAGCCTTTCAATAAAATCAGTTTAAACCTAAGTTAAATAAGCTTTTTGGACTTTAATCGCTTCAGGTAGTTCTTGTCCTAAAGAACTCAGGGTTTCACGTTCGATCAATCTCACAATAGAGTCTAAAGGCAGATCATTATCCTGAAGCCCAAAAGGCTCTTCCAGTTCCGCACTCAGCTCATCTAACCCTAACAGCATATAAGCAATCAGGCCGACTAGAATCGGAGTCCATAAACCAAGACTGGCTTCCAGACTAAATGGCAGGATAAAACAGAAAGAATAAACAGCACGATGCAACAGCACCGAATAGGAAAATGGTAACGGCGTCGACAGGATCCGGTCACAACCCGCCTGTATATCGCCTAAAGCCACTGTATGCTGATTCAGGTTGTTATAAATAATATCTGTGATTTTGCCCTGTTTATAGAGCAGAACCAAATCTTTCTGGATCTGTTCCAGTACCCATTGTGATGCATTGATATGCGTGGGCAATTGTTCATATGTAGCAGCTTCAAAACCAGTGTGGGTCTGGTAATGCTGAATACTTTGCTGTTGCTGTCTCAAACGGTCACGTAATAAATGAGTGAACAGCATCATTCGATACAACAGGATTTCACGTGACTGATCATCAAGGACGTAACTATCACGACATAAATGACGTGTCGTAGCAATCAGCGCTCCCCACAGCTTGCGTCCTTCCCACCAGCGGTCATAACAGGCGGTATTACGAAAGCTGAGAAAGATCGACAGAATCACCCCGAAGATGGTAAAGCCAATGGCTGGCACTGCAGGAAAGCTAAAAAAATGCGCCTGACGCAGATAAACTAGCAAGCCTGAAAGAAAAATTACCAGCCCCAAGGCAGGCAAAACTTTAGGCAAAATTGTGCCATGCCATGCAAACAGTAGACTAAAGCTATTACTTTTATCACGAACAATCATTCATTCTTCCCTGCCACGATTGAAAAAGCCCAACCGGAGTTGGGCTTTTTAGAGATTTAGCTTAAATTATTTGCCAGGTTTAAAGCTGTCTTTCAGATCCAGAATACGGTTGAATACTGGTTTGTCGCTTGTATGATCATATTGATCCGCTACAAAATAGCCTTCACGTTCAAATTGGAAACGATCTTCCGGTTTTGCCTGAGCCAGTGCAGGCTCAATAACTGCTTGAACCACTTTCAATGATTCAGGATTCAGATTCGCCAGGAAGTCATCACCAGTTTCTGGATCAGATTCAGTGAACAGACGATCGTAAATGCGAACTTCAGCAGGAACACCTTTACATGCAGATACCCAGTGAACCACACCTTTTACCTTACGGCCCTCAGGATTTTTACCTAAAGTTTCAGGATCGATTGAGCACTTCAGTTCAACTACTTCACCGTTCGCATCTTTAATCACTTCATCACATTTGATGACATAAGCATGACGAAGACGCACTTCACCGCCCGGAATCAGACGTTTGAAGCCTTTAGGTGGCTCTTCCTCAAAGTCTTTACGGTCGATATAGATTTCTGAAGTGAGCGGAATAATACGTTCGCCCATATCCACGTTTGGATGGCGTGAATGAGTCAGATCCATATCAGCTGGCAGATTGGTTAAAGTCACTTTCAGTGGATTCAATACTGCCATACCGCGAGCTGCAGTATTTTCTAAAGATTGACGGATGCAATATTCAAGCATTGCTACATCAACGATACTGCCATCGACTTTAGATACACCTACACGCTTACAGAAATCACGCAGACCTTCAGGCGTGAAACCGCGACGGCGCATACCTACAACAGTCGGCATACGTGGATCATCCCACCCATTGACATAACCGCCTTCAACCAGCTTACGCAGCTTACGTTTAGAAGTGATGGTGTAATCAACATTCAGGCGGCTAGATTCGTACTGACGTGGCACAGATGGCGATTTAACTTTTTCCACCACCCAGTCATAGAATGGACGATGATCTTGGAATTCCAGTGTACAAAGTGAGTGTGTAATGCCTTCAATCGCATCTGATAATGGATGCGCATAGTCGTACATTGGATAAATTTTCCATTTATCGCCAGTCTGGTGATGTGCAGAATGCAGAATACGATACAGAATCGGATCACGCATATGCACATTTGGCGAGTTCATATCTATCTTGGCACGCAATACCGCTTCGCCTTCAGCATATTCACCCGTACGCATTTTTTCGAAACGCTCAAGGTTTTCTTCCATCGTCGCATCGCGTTGTGGCGAGTTTTTACCTGGCTCTACAAAGTTACCGCGGTTTAACTTGATCTCTTCCGGAGTTTGTAGATCCACATAGGCATCGCCCTGTTCAATCAGTTGAATTGCCCATGCATATAACTGGTCAAAATAGCTTGATGCATAGCGTGGTTCACCATTCCACTGGAAGCCCAGCCATTTCACATCATTGGCAATACCATCCACATATTCCTGCTCTTCTGCATCGGGGTTGGTATCATCAAAACGCAGGTTGCACAGGCCACCAAATTCTTCAGCAATACCGAAATTCAGGCAGATCGCTTTAACATGACCAATATGCAAATAACCATTTGGTTCAGGCGGGAAACGGGTGACCACTTGCTGGGTACGGCCAGCTGCTAGATCATCAGTAATCACCTGACGTACAAAGTCTAAGCCTGGTTGTTGTTCCTGCTGCTGCGCTGAATCGACTGCATTCTTATTTTGGGTCGGGTTGTCGGGCAGAGACGTCACAACATCATTTGGCTTCATGATTAATCATTCACTTCTAAAGTTAAAAAGGGATTAATGAATATGCAGTAGCTCACGCGGTCTAACTGTATTCACTAAATAAAGGTTCTTTAGTTTAACTATAGGTGAATGATCTCTCAACCGTTAACTTAGGTATTTGATTTCAATTCGTTCATTTTCAAATTGGAAAATACAATAGCTTACCAAATCGTAAAATATCCGCTTTTGACTGAGCCAGCAGATCAGTGCATGCTCTTAGGGTCAGACAAGCTTTATGAAGACGCATGATCTAGAAGAAATGACTTTGTAAATCAATGCATAAATAAGATACGATTTTTATGTTTTTAACAAAGAAAATTATGTTTTTGCTTGCCTTGTCGATTGTAGTTTGCTTATGCTTCCTTCATTCAGAAAAAACCATGGCATTAGTCCATGATTAGGAGATTACACAATGAGTTTTCCTCAAGTCGAATTAAACACCAATAAAGGTCGTATTGTTCTTGAATTAAACGCTGAAAAAGCACCTAAAACAGTAGCTAACTTCTTGCAATATGTACGTGACGGTTTTTATGACGGCGTAATTTTCCACCGCGTTATTGATGGTTTCATGATCCAGGGCGGCGGCATGGATGAAAACTTCAAAGAAAAAGCAACACGTGATGCGATTGAAAACGAAGCTGACAACGGTTTAAGCAACGATGTAGGCACCATTGCAATGGCACGTACTCAAGCACCTCACTCTGCTTCTGCTCAGTTCTTCATTAACGTGAAAAACAACTCTTTCCTTAACCATACTGGCAAAACTGCACAAGGTTGGGGTTATGCCGTATTTGGTAAAGTAGTTGAAGGCATGGATGTTGTTGATGCAATCAAAGGTGTTCGCACTGGCAACCGTGGCTACCACGCTGACGTTCCTCTAGAGAACGTTGTGATCGAATCTGCAAAAATCATTTCTGAGTAATTTTAAATCCTCCCTAATCCTCCTTTAATAAAGGAGGGAACCACCATTTTTAAAGATGGTTTTTCTCCTTCCTGAGTAAGTTTTAAAGCACTGCTTTTAAAACGAAACGCAAGAAAGGGAGGTCGGGAGGGATTAAAAAATAAGGAAAAGATTCGTGACCTATCTGTTTATCTCAGATTTACATTTGTCACCTGATCACCCTCGACTCGTTCGGGGGTTTTTAGATTTATTGGCAGCTTATCAGCATAAAAATACCCAACTGTATATTTTGGGCGACTGGTTCAATGCCTGGATTGGAGACGACTACACTGCTCCCTGGCTGGATGAAATCGTCAGTGCTTTAAAACAGTTTAACCAGGCCGGCAATCAGATCTATTTTCTCATCGGTAACCGTGACTTTGCCTTAGGCCAAGATTTTCTGGATCAATTTTCCGGACAGCTTTTACCTGAAATGACCAGTTTAAATATCGGTTCGATCCGATACCGGATCGAACATGGCGATGCACTCTGTACCGATGATGTGTCCTATCAGCGTTTCAGAAAAATCATCCGTCATCCCTGGATGTTAGGTTTTTTAAGAAAAATGCCTCTTAGCTTTCGAGCCAGACTCGCCAACGGTTTCCGCAAGAAAAGCCATGAAGCACAGCAATTGAAAAGCTATGAGGTTATGGATGTAAACCCATCTGCGGTAGAAGCAGCACTCAAAGAAGCAGATGTGCTGATTCATGGACATACTCACCGCGCTGCAATCCATGATGTAAATGGTAAAAAAAGAATTGTTTTAGGAGATTGGAAAGCTGATTATGCTGAGATTTTAGAGCTGGGCAGCTCGGATATTGATATTCATAACATTCAGCTAAAAATCTGGTATTACCCATAAAAAAAGCAACTGCGAGCAGTTGCTTTTTATATTTTATTTAACTTAAACGGTATAACTGGTTAAAACCAGTATAGAAACTTTTACCATCCAGATTAAATGGATATTGTTCACCATTTTCAAGTTCAATCATCTTGCCCACATTGACCATAATCATACCATTGATGGTATTTTGCTGACGTTGCATTGGTACAACTTTGACTTGAATTTCACAACCATTAATGGCGGTCGCGATAGACCACGTATTTAAATTTTTCAAAATATTCACTCATAATATGAGCTTTTTGTGATTAAACAAGGAGAGCTATAGACTAAAAATAAATCTTATTTCTGGGTTTGCTAGAGTTTTTTTAACAGGAAAACCTGTCTTTCGTGTATCACAATCAGCTAAAAATAAACCAGCGAAAACAGTATTCGCTTTAAAGTAATTATCTTATAACTCTTTTTTGACCAAATAGCAAAATTACATTGTAATGACATATGTCAAGAGTAGTATTTTTCAGATGCTTTTTCGCCTATCTGAATGTCCAGTAAAGAAGTATTTCAACATATAAAACAAACCGATCAACATCATGATACTAAAGCCAGAGATCAAATCACCTGAATCAAGAAAGTTTACAACTGTCAGATATCCAGTAGACAAAGTATAAATCACCATGAAAACGAATAAGATACGTTGCCCTAAACGATAACGTTGTTACTTTTTTTGCTCATGGATCTGTTTTTGCTGCTCAAAAATATTTCAATTTCTTCTGGTTTCATTTTATCATCCCACCCATCTTATTTTTTAAACTACTATAGCTAAAGTAAATAAAAAAGCTCTGACAAATCAGAGCTTTTATAAAATATCTTCTATGTAAGTAATCAATATTGAGAAACCACAATTTACGACTCTCTGATATTTTTATAATCAATAACCGCCTTCTGACTTGATGACTTCAGCATCAGGTTTATATTTCGCCAAAAGTTCACGAAGCGAGTTCATCAGAACACTGGTATCAACCCCTACTGCAACGAACTCAGTTCCAAGCGCCAGATATTTCTGGGTAGCTTCATGCTGCGTCGATAAAATCCCAGCAGCCTTACCAGATGCACGAATCCGCTGAATAGCGTCTACTACTGCTTTTTGTACTTCAGGATGGTTCGGATTCCCCTGATAACCCATAGTCGCTGAAAGATCTACCGCCCCAATAAATACACCATCAGTCCCCTCAATCTTGAGGATTTCATCCAGATTTTCCAGACCTGTCACCGATTCAATCTGAATTAACAAACAGATATTTTCATGAGCAGTCTGATAATAATTCGGGATACTATTCCAGCGTGTCGCACGTGCCAGCGCAGCACCCACACCACGAATTCCTTCCGGTGGATAACGGACTGCTTTGACCATTAATTCGGCCTGCTCCACAGTTTCTACCATAGGAATCAATAAGGTCTGTGCGCCAATATCGAGTAACTGCTTGATCAGTTGTACACTGCCGATTGGTGGGCGTACTACAGCTTGAGATGGATAAGCAGCGATACTCTGTAATTGAGAGAGCGTTGTTCTCAAGTCGCTTGGGGCATGCTCGCCATCAATCAAGAGCCAGTCATAGCCCGCATTTGCCGCAATTTCTGTTCCATACGCGTCAGCCAGTCCGACCCACAAGCCAATTTGCTGCTGCGTCTTTAATTTACGTTTAAAGTAATTGGTATATTGCATCGGCCCACCTATCTTGCATGCTATTGCCTGAAGTTCTTATTAAACTCCTGTTACCAGAAACTGCCAATATACAAAAGCTTGTTTTTTATCTGATTTAACTCTTAGTTTTTCATAAAATTTCACTCAAGATTATATAAATATAGACTTTGCCGATGATATTTTTATTGTAATAATCTTTTGATCAGAAAAATCTAGATGCCTAAAGCATATTTCTAAACGCCTTATCAAAAGATTGGAGTCCATCAATGGATTTACTCAAGATCGCTCAAACCCGTTATACCACTAAAGCTTATGACCCTAACAAGAAGGTTCCAGCAGAACAATTTGAACGTTTATTAGAAATCTTACGCCTGACGCCATCTTCGATTAATATCCAGCCCTGGCATTTTTTTATTGCCGACAATGATGCCGCTAAACAGCGTATTGCCAAAGCACTAGTTGGAACTTATGCCTACAATGCACCCAAAGTGCTGGATTCTTCACATACCATTTTATTTTGTACCAAAGCCGATATTGACGAGTTACATCTAAACAACCTGTTAAATCGTGATGATCTCAGTGGTCGTTTTAAAGATGAGAGCGCCAAAGAAGGTCAAAAGAATACCCGTACCGGCTATGTACATTATTATCGTAATGAAAAAGGCGATATTCAGCGCTGGGCAGAAAACCAGACCTTTATTGCATTGGGACAGATCTTACTGGCTGCAGGAAGTGAAGGTATTGATGCCACACCGATCGGTGGTTTTGATGAAGACATTCTGAGTGAGGAATTACAGTTAGCTGAACAAGGCCTAATTCCATCAGTACTGCTTACTTTAGGTTATCGCAGTGAAAACGATTTCAATGCCAAATTGCCTAAATCTCGTCTGCAAGCCGAAGATATTTTCACCAAACTGTAAGCATTTTATGTTATAAAAGGGGTCTAGTGCCCCTTTTCTTGTCAATTTGGGCCTAATTTTTGCTTTATTCTCCAAACATCCAACTAGAATAACAATTAGAGGTACCCATGTCTGTTTTACCATCCAGCTCTTTAAAATTCGAATGCAAACACTGCGATAAGATCTATTTACATCACTATGCTAATGCCCAGCATCGTTATCCGCATTGTCCAGACTGCAAACAGGCAGGCTTATTGCTTGGACGGGCTGAAAAAGAAGACCTGTTACGTTATCCGCTTGAATTTGCATCTTCCTATGTTAAACAGACATTGCATATGCTAGGCAAACAACACTAATCACACCTAGAATCAACCCGATCACACTTGCAGGTTTGAGTCGTTCTTTAAAGATGAGCAATCCTGCAATCACACCAAAAATCACCACCAGAATATTCATGCCCGCAAATACAATCGCTGGCGTATCTTTGAGTATCATGTGTGCTTTGACGTAAAAAGCAATATTGGCAAAGTTCAACGCACCCAATAACAGACCAAAACCAATATCCTTGCCAGAACCCAGATGACGATATTGCAGCAGCAGATAGATCATCGACAGAATCATGGCGCAGATAAACATCAAGTTCAGTGCCACAGCAAATTGTAGACCAAGGCTGGTGGTATATTTCAACAAGACATCAATCAGTGCATAACCAAACCACACCAGACCCAGAAAAAACATTCCCTGCCTGGAGCTTTCTGATGCCTGACGGTGTGAGAATAGAATGCACAGTACGGAACTTATGCCTAAGACAATACCCAGCATCTTGAGCTGGTTAAATTGTTCCTGAAAAATGAAATAAGCAGCGGCCAGTGATAGTACAACCGATAATCGCTGGGCAATTTCAGTTTTTAAGATTCCTGCTGTCTGTAATGACTTGGCCAGAAATAGAAATACGCTCGGCAATAAAACGCCAAGCGCCAGAATCAGTAGCCATGGAGTCTGACTCATGGAAATATGCTGGATGTCTGGCTTGAACCAGAAAAAACACAATACGCTGGCTGTAACATAATTCCAGCTAATCATGTGGATGGGGCTCAAGCCTCTATTTTTAGCAATTTTTAAGAGTATTGAGACTGCAACACTACATAATGCTGCAATAAAAATCAGTTCCATATGCTGCTCTTATTCTTCATCTTTATTTAAATATAAAAAAGCCCACATTCGCTGTGGGCTCTTCTTATAAATTATTCACAAGGAATTATTTATAACGCTCAACCATTTTCTCTAAAGAGATTGGGCGAATCTTGTCTGCATTACCTGCAGTACCAAATGCTTCATAACGGTCGATACAGATTTGCTTCATTGCATCTACAGTTGCGCTGAAGAATTTACGTGGATCGAATTCACTTGGTTTTTCAGCCATCATACGGCGCATTGCACCAGTTGATGCCAGACGCAAGTCAGTATCGATGTTGATTTTACGAACACCGTGTTTGATCGCTTCAACCAGTTGCTCAACAGGAACACCATAAGTTTCTTTGATGTCGCCGCCATACTGATTAATCACAGCCAGCCATTCTTGTGGCACAGAGCTTGAACCGTGCATTACAAGGTGAGTATTTGGCAGTGCTTCATGAATTTCTTTAATGCGGTCAATTGCAAGAATATCGCCTGTAGGTGGACGAGTAAACTTGTACGCACCGTGTGAAGTACCTACTGCAATAGCTAATGCGTCAACATTGGTATCCGCAACGAATTGACGAGCTTCTTCAACTGAAGTTAGCAGTTGAGAATGGTCAAGTACGCCTTCAGCACCTACGCCATCTTCTTCGCCTGCCATACCTGTTTCAAGGCTACCCAGACAGCCGATTTCACCTTCTACTGAAACGCCACATGCGTGTGCCATTTGTACAGTACGGCGAGTCACATCAACGTTGTATTCGTATGAAGTCGGTGTTTTACCATCTTCACCCAGTGAGCCGTCCATCATGACTGAAGTAAAGCCTAACTGGATTGAACGTTGACATACGTCAGGGCTAGTACCATGATCCTGGTGCATTACCACTGGAATATGTGGCCATTCTTCAACTGCAGCCAAGATAAGGTGACGTAAGAATGGTGCACCTGCATATTTGCGAGCACCTGCAGATGCCTGCACGATTACAGGTGAATTCGTTGCATCTGCTGCGAGCATGATTGCGCGCATTTGTTCTAAGTTGTTTACGTTAAACGCTGGTACGCCGTAAGCATGTTCGCCGGCGTGATCCAAGAGCTGGCGCATTGAAATAAGAGCCATAATATCCTCCCAGGTAATGGGCCATATTCTACATGTTCAACTATTGCAATACAGCCAAAAAATACAATATTTTATAAAAAATCCCTGCAAAAGCAGGGATTTTTACTTGCATAGTCTGAGTTATGGTGTCATAGGCTCGGAAGCGCCTGATACAGATTGATCTACAGTTGCGGCATCTGCAGGTGCATTGGCAATTTCAGCCGGAACATCTGTATTTTTTTCATCCAGAACCGGCTGATCAATTGCATCAATCGCTGCTTGCTGTTCTGGCGTTACAGTCTCATCTGCAACGGCTGCCGAAGCTTCTGCTTCAGCTGCTGGGGCATTTTCCTGTTTCGCACATGCAGTCAGTGCCAATGATGCTGCCAATAATGCCGCTAAAGTTAACTGTTTTTTCATCACGTAATCTCGTCATTTGGTGATTTAATGTCTGCATCTTATGACAGATTTATTGCATTTTAATGACGGAGCCATGAATGGTAAGTTTCTGCTGTCAAAAAAATGACATAAAAAAGCTGGCACTTGGCCAGCTTTTTTAGGCTAAAACATGCAATTAAGCGCGTTCTAGGAGTACCGCAACTGCAGGAAGGGTTTTGCCTTCGACAAATTCAAGGAATGCACCGCCACCTGTAGAGATATAGCCAATTTTGTCAGCAACGTCGTATTTATCAATCGCAGCAAGCGTGTCACCACCACCTGCAATCGAGAAACCTTCCGATTCAGCAATCGCTAACGATAGAGTTTTCGTGCCTTCACCGAATTGATCGACTTCAAATACGCCCACTGGACCATTCCAAAGAATCGTTTTAGACGTTTTCAAAATTTCAGCAAATGCTTTTGCAGTTTCTGGACCTACATCAAGGATCATATCGTTGTCAGCAACATCTTCAACTTTTTTCACAACCGCTTTAGCAGCAGCCAATGAACCTAGGAAGTCATCAAAGTTGATTTCAGATGCATCAGCAACCACAACGTCCGTTGGAAGCGGAACAGAAACTTTTGCTGCAATTGCTTTCGCTGTGTCGATCAAATCACTTTCACACAGTGATTTACCTACATTGTAGCCAGCAGCTGCAAGGAAAGTATTCGCGATACCACCACCTACGATCAATTGATCACAGATATCAGAAAGTGAAGTCAATACGTCTAATTTAGTTGAAACCTTGGAACCAGCAACGATCGCAACCATTGGTTTTTCAGGTGTTTTCAATGCACGACCTAATGCATCCAGTTCAGCCGCCAATAAAGGACCTGCTGCTGCTAATTTAGCTAAACGAGCGACACCTTCAGTTGATGCTTCTGCACGGTGTGCAGTACCGAACGCATCCATCACGAATACGTCACAAAGGGCTGCATATTTTGCTGCAAGTTCAGGATTATTTTTCTTTTCACCTATGTTGAAACGGCAATTTTCCAGTAAAACTACTTGACCCGGCTGAACTTCAACACCATTTAGATAGTCTGTGAAAAGTTTTACTTCCTGACCCAATGCTTCAGTCAGATAAGCTGCTACAGGTGCAAGAGACTGTTCAGCCTTCGGCTCACCTTCAACTGGACGACCAAGGTGAGAATACACCATGACAGCCGCGCCCTTTTCTACTGCAGCTTTAATTGTTGGTAATGCAGCACGTAGACGCGCATCGCTAGTGATTACACCATTTTTAACCGGTACATTTAAATCTTCACGGATCAGAACACGTTTACCCGTCAGGTCAAGGTCAGTCATACGCTGAAAGTTCATTGTAGAGCTCTCTTTATAGATATTAAAAACGAGGCGATTTTAAATGATTATGCAGAAAAAGGTTAGCATCTTTTGCAGAAAACATTATGAATGCCAAAGTTTTGTTATGATAGAAAAAAGCTTCTTCCAGATTCAGTACCTATGTCGATACATCCTGATCCTAATCTTAACCGTCTCAATGTTCTGGGCGAGCCTTTGGCAAGCTGTTGTTTTGATCCCATTACTGGGTATTTCCGTAATGGCTTTTGCCATACCGCACCTACCGATCTGGGACAGCACACTGTCTGTGCACAGATGACCTCTGAATTTCTGAATTTTTCCCAGAAAGTGGGCAATGACCTGATTACACCATTACCAGAACTGGGATTTCCTGGACTGCAACCTGGTGATTTCTGGTGTATCTGCGTTACACGCTGGGTAGAAGCTTATGAAGCTGGACAAGCGCCACCGATCAAGCTGCAAGCCTGTCACAAAGCTGTCCTTGCTTACGTTCCTCTCCATATTTTAGAAGAATACGCTGTCTAATGAATACCGCAAAAATCATCTTGGCTTCTTCAAGCCAGACCCGTAAAGAACTGATGAACCGTCTACGTCTTGATTACGTATCGGTCGTCCCGGACATAGATGAATCACCCCAAGGTGAAAATCATGCGGATGAATTAGCCAAACGCCTGGCTTTTGAAAAAGCTCGTCATATCGCTGAGCTACATCCTGATGCGATTGTAATTGGTTCTGATCAGGTAGCCTGGCGTGAAGGCGCACCAGATATCTTTATGGGTAAGCCTTTAACAATAGAAAAGGCCATTCGCCAGCTGCAGGCCAATTCGGACAAGATTGTGTATTTCAGTACGGCTCTTAGCGTTCAGCAGAAATCTACCGGTTTTGAACGTACGCTGGTAGAACATTATAAAGTCAAATTCCGCAAACTGTCTCAAGCGGAAATTGAGCGTTATGTAGAGATCGAACAGCCGCTGCATTGTGCCGGTAGTTTTAAATGTGAAAGCCTTGGGATCAGTCTGTTTGAAACCATGATCGGTCAGGATCAAACTACCCTGATGGGTATGCCGATGATTCAGCTATGCAATATTCTGCGTGAGCTAAAGATTTTAGTTCCTTAATCTCCTTTATTTTAGGCTTTATTTATGTCCCTACCTCTAGACGTTTTAGGCGGTATTACCGCTGAACAATTCCTTGCCGAATACTGGCAAAAAAAACCGCTGCTGGTACGTAATGCCATGCCTGAAATCGCAGGCCTGCTAGAGCCTGATGATGTGATGGAGCTAGCACTTGAAGAAAATGTCACTGCACGTCTGATCAAGCAGAAAGATCGTGATCCAAATCAGTGGTCGGTCAAGACATCTCCTTTATTAAAAGCTGACTTCCAGAAGATGCCTAAGCTTTGGACTTTACTGGTTCAGGCTGTGGATCACTATTCTTTCGACCTGTCTGAACTCTGGAAAAAGTTTGCCTTTATCCCTCAATGGCGTCGTGATGACATCATGGTGTCTTATGCACCTCAAGGCGGTTCAGTCGGTCAACATTTCGACTTTTATGATGTTTTTCTGGTTCAAGGCTATGGTCATCGCCGCTGGCAACTGGGGCAAATGTGTGATGCCGAGACCGAACTTGTACCGGGGCAGCCATTAAAATTATTGCCAGAAATGGATGTGCATTTTGATGAAGTTCTTGCACCCGGTGATTTGCTGTATATTCCACCCGGTCTGTCTCATTACGGCGTAGCAGAAGATGACTGTCTGACTTTCTCTTTTGGTTTCCGTATGCCAAATGTCAGTGACATGATGGACCGTGTAGGCGATAAATTTTCGGAAAATGAAGTCTTACGCAATCCATTGACTGACATCATTCGCGATCATATCAGTGCTGCGGGTGAAGTCACAGGCAATGAACTTGAATATCTGAAAGGCAAAATCATGGAGCAGTTGCATAACTCCAATGTGCTTGAAGATGCCATCATGAGCCTGATGTCAGAACCAAAATATGAAGAGAATATTCCGGAAGCTGAAGAAATTGGTACAGGTGATCTGGAAGAAGCACTTGATCAGGGCTATAGCCTGATGCTTGAACCCGCTTCACGCTTACTCTATACAGAAGAAGATGGTGAAACCTTATTCTGGGCCAATGGTGAGGGAATCTGTATTTCTGAATCATTTACTTCAAAACTGAAGCAGATTGCTGATGGTGCGCGTGTCTTATTGGATGAAGATTTCGCTGACGAAGATATACTGGAGGATGTTGCTGAGCTATTGAATGATTCTGTACTGATGCTAGTGCCACCGGCTGAAGAAGAGTAAGTTTTTATATCTCGGTCATTTTAAGTCTATAAAAAAAGAGGATCATATGATCCTTCTTTTTTATGTATGTATAATTTTGAGATGATTAAGGCTGATAGAGTTCCATCACCACGTGTACGCAAGTATCGCCTTTCGCAGACTGAATATCCAGCATTCCACCCATGCGTTCAATACGCATTTTCATACTGCGCATACCAATGCTCATGCCATTTTTCTGCACCATCTCCGGATTAAAACCGATACCATCGTCCTGAATTTTTAAAGTCAGTTGATGTGGTTGTGTATATTCCATACTCACACTCACTTTTGTGGCCTGACTATGCTTGATAATATTGGTCAAGCTTTCTTCTACCACACGGATCAGGGTCAGACATTGTAAAGCCGTAGGTTCACGCTGCCAGACTTTAGGAAATGACCATTCTACGGCGATATCCATTTCTTCCAGCAATTGAGTAAATCGGTAACGTACTGGCGCAATCCAGATCACTGGCGTTTCAGGCACTTTATTGTCAATAGAAGAACCGCTATCGATGATTTGACGCAGGTCATCCCTAAGCAGCTTCAGCATAGATAAAAACTGTCGATTGGAAATGTTTTCGGTACTTTGATCCACCAGAATCATGGAACGCACAATCGAGCCACCTAGTCCATCATGCAGTTCATGTGACAGATTAATCCGTTCCTGCAAACGCACATTATCCAGTTCCAGCTTATGCTGATCACTCAGGCTTTTATTTAGATCTGCACTGACTTGCCGTACTTTGGATTCCAGCTGCGTATTAAATTTTTCGATTTTTTTAATATTACGATTCAGTCGTGTCCCCATAATTAGCACGACAAACAGGATAATAATCGGTGATGTATAAGGTGATAAAGGTGAGAATTCACTAACCGCCGTTTGACCCAGAATGATCAGATCTATAATGACACACAGCAAAATTCCCCACAGACAAAGCATCAGAAACAGATATTCGCCATTTCGAGTTTTAATTGCCCAGTAGCTAACATAGATGACACAACTAATATAAAGCAGCACATAGCAGACAAAAGCAACACTGAGCACTGCTTCTAAATGATCTAAAGAACTGGCTATGATGAATACACTGAATAAAGCAGTCACCCCGATAAATCCCCGCTCCAAACGCTGAAATTTCTGCTTCAGGAACCGAATTAGATACAGACAAAAACAGTGCATATAGACGATAAAAAAAATCAGATAGGACTTACGCACTATTATTTATAGATTCTCTGTGGTAGCAGATGATTTTTATCGAGAATAAAGTCATCAATGAACTTTTTGATAATTGGTCTAAATAATTTCTTC
>NZ_DDLD01000025.1:0-7241 GCF_002339435.1 Acinetobacter sp. UBA2581
TTTCATCGAACTCAGGTTAAAGATTAGGATTCATCCAACTAAGAAAAAAGCAATGGAATTTAAGCCTACACTATTGGAAGTTGAAATGCTCAGTCTTTAAGTTGGCTAGGTCACTTTCTAATACCTGGTCTTTTAGATGGTAATCATCGTTTTGAAATTTACTCTCAAGAGAATGGAAAAATCCATCTCGTACACTCTGAAAGATTTAGTGGTGTGCTTGTACCTATAATGCATAAAAACTTGACACATATAACGAAAGATTTTGAATATATGAATCAATCTCTAAAATTATTTGTAGAATCAAAAAATTAGATCCGAAATTATATGGCAATCAGTTTTTATCGTTATTAAAAACAGATACATGTAGGCACTTCACTTCTTGATTATTTCAGCTTTTTAATTCATCTAAAATTTACATAATACGGATTATACGAAGCCCTGACCCTAGATCAGGGCTTNNTACGCCATTGCCAGTTTTCAATTAACTTAATTTTCCCATTGGCTTGGATCTCAATCTCAGTATTACATTCACCTATACGTAATTCATTCATCTGATTGATGTGGTGGTACGCCATAGTGAAAGTTTTTTCAGAAGTCATGAAACCTAGTAAATGTCCATTGGTAATACTGCCACCAGAATAGGTAGCTTCTATACACTCACCTACTTGGTAATAATTAAAAACAGTCTCGTGAGATACTTCTCCATTAGATGTATTTTTAGCATTTACAAATTTTTTATTATTTAGATTTAAGTTCATTTCTACTCTTTAATTTCCCTAAAATTAACATAATACACCTTATACGAAATGAGAGTGTTAGAAACCATTTAAAGTGTTTATATTCTCACCAATAAAAATGTCTAGTTTATGGTGATTTAAACATCATGAACTGGATATGAAATATAGATGCTGATCACTATGTCTGACAAAGAAATTCAATGTCTTGCAGTTCTGCAAGACGTTCGAGATCATCGCATTATTCAAGTCTATGCTTTAGAATTTTTAAATCTTTTGACTTTCAAATCACTCGTTTGATTAAATTTTTAATTATTAGAATTTTTCAAGAATCGTATTACATTAAGTGCAAAGTGACTCTATTTTAAAATATGGTTTGAATCCTACTTTAAGATCTCGAGCTGAGATGCTAATATTTATTAAGTTATTTCTAATAGAAGTATACAAATGAAGGGCAAAATAAGCATTCTTATCATAATAATAATATTAGCTTTAGCCATTAAGATAGAAAATGACAGGAAAAAACAAAGGATTAATGAGTCGATTCTGAATGACAAAAATACTCGAGTACCTTAACCAAATAGCTGACCTACTCCTTGAACAATAGGCCTCTTGCGAAAGTATCGTTTTACCTAATTTTTGAATTGGCTAAAACCTTATAAAATGTAGCTTTGGGCTGTTTAAATTTTGACTAACGCAAGAAGTCTAATCATGATATTAGTTACTACTTTTGATGATTTTTAAGAAGATGTGTAATGTGGGATACCTTAGAGCATTTCAAGACATTAAAAACTATTGAAGTGGGTTAAGCCATTTTTTGCGCCAAAACAATCAAATAAACATCCATTTTTAAGGGAGTTTTAAGGTTAAAAATTTAAATTAATCAAATCTCATCTTAACTGAATCACTTCTATGTCCCCCGATCGTTCACTCTACAAAGGTACTTCCGGAACACAACGTATTTTCAATGCTACTCGTTATTCCGCGACCGGCCTTAAAACAGCCTTCCGAACTGAAGCAGCCTTTCGGCAGATCGTGCTGATTAACCTGATTTTGATTCCTCTTAGTTTTTGGATATCACAGAGTCTAGCTGAGCAAGCACTCATGGTGGCTGTGTGCCTGCTAGCACTGATTGTTGAACTGATTAACTCAGCAATTGAGGCAGTAGTGGATCGTATTTCCATAGAACAGCATGAGTTATCCAAAAATGCTAAGGATATGGGCAGTGCCGCCCAGTTTGTCGCACTCATTTTAATTACCGTAACTTGGGGCATCATTTTAATCGGTCATTCGTTTTGATCTCATTTCTGCTACAACGACAAGAATGGAATATTTAAAATGTCGTCCGAACGATCTCGTTTTTTACTGAATCAAATATTGCTACTGAGTTTCAGTTTTTTGCTTCTCTGGAATTTTTTTGATGTGGGTGGAGTCATTGATTTAAAACTAATCTATCCATTTATCGATGGTCAGGGACAATTTCCCCTCCGGCAAGATTGGGCACTGGCAGAGTTAAATCATCGTTATATCAAAGATCTGTTAATTCTAGTTTATATAGTGCTATTCATTGGTTGGATGGTCGCACTAAAATGGCAATCTTGGCATAAGAGACGTTGGGAATTAGGTTATTTCTTTATAATGGTAGTGCTTACAACTGGGATAATCGGAATTATCAAATCCCAGTCAGTTCATGCCTGTCCTTGGGATATGGTAACACCTACATCTAATGGGTTTTTATGGGATTTCAGTGCTACCGCTGGACATTGTTTTCCTGGTGGACATGCATCTAGTGGTTTTGCATTAATGACAGGCTATTTTGTTTATCACACTGTAAACCGTCAGCGGGCTTATTTTTTTCTAATCGCTGCAGCGATCTTAGGCTTCGCTATGGGCTGGGCACAAATGATGCGGGGGGCACATTTCCTGAGTCACAACCTGTGGACTGGCTGGGTGATTTGGTGCATTAATATCATTGGTTATGTTTTATTTAGCCACAAAATGCCAGTTGAAAAAAACGCTTCCTTGCTCGCTAGCATCAAACAGCCTTAATACCTAAAAGACAAAAGTCTATCTATTTAGGCTTCGACCAAGGCAAATTTCACTTGTACACACAGACCACCTAAGCTGCTACTTTTTGAAAATTCTAAAGTACCGCCCAAACGTTCAGTTGCTTTATCCACAATTGATAGACCTAAGCCACTACCAATTTCAGCATGGTTATGAACCCGATAGAATCTCTGACGAATTTGGTTAAATTGCGCTGGATCAATCCCTGCTCCACTATCTTCTATCTGTAGAATCGCCTGTTGACCTTGCTGCAATATCGATACATTGATCACGCCATGCTCTGGGCTGTATTTAATTGCATTATCAATCAGGTTATAAATAATCGAGTGTAGGGCTGAAGCCTGGCCCTGAATCAACAATTCTTGCTGTTGTTCTACTCCTAAATCAATTTCTTTTTGTAGTGCCAGCTGGATCAACTGCTCAATGCAGGCGACTGTCATTTGATTCAGAGACAGGGATTGTACAGGCTCAGTTAAACCTTCTGTGACATCCTGTTTAGCCAAACTTAACAGTTGATTTACCAGATGTTGCATCCTTAAGATGCCCAGACTCAAATTGTGCAAGGCATCACTTTGTGGAAATTGCTGTAATAAGATCTGTAACTGTAAATTCAAAGCTGTCAATGGTGTACGTAGTTCATGTGCAGAGTCTGCTACAAATTGACGCTGCTCTTGTTGGGCTAAGGAAATACGGCCAAATAGGTAATTCATTTCCTGAATGGTCGGTTCTAGCTCCAAAGGATATTCTTTCATTTCAATTGGTTTTAATTCTTGAGCCTTACGGCTGGCCAATTCTGTTTTAAAATCAATAAGAGGCTGAAAACTTCTCCGAATTACCCAGCTTAAACCGAATATAGCAAAAGGAAGAAATAGTACATAAGGGAGAAACATATTCACTGCGAGCTCCAATGCTAGATCTTGCCGGACATTTTTTTGCTGGCTTACTTGGATCTGTAATTGGTCTCCAGGAATGATATAAGTTAGCCAGGTCCCGTATGGGGTTTGATGTGTATAGAATCCTGCTTTCTTGACCGATGCAACCAAAACATCCTGTGGATGTAATGTAGTATCTGTATAAGACCAAATATCTACAAATAAATCTTCTTCACTATACTGTTTTCCTAAATCAATCTCGCTTTGTAGCGGTTCAGGATGATTTTCTGCAATGCGCTCTGCGAGACTTTGCATCTGTTTGTCCAAGACTTCATTAATTTCTTCAAGTGCAATCCGGTATGCCGCAAAGATTAGTACACAGCCTAATACTACGCTAAACAATGAAATATAAATAATTAGACGTTTTTGCAAGGAATAGCGTTTTTTCATCATGCTTTACCCTAAGCGATATCCTAGTCCACGAATCGTCCGGATAAAGTCTTTCCCTAATTTGGCCCGCAGATGATGAATATAGACTTCCACAGTATTACTACTTACATCACTATCGAAATCATAAAGTTTGTCTTCTAAATCATTTTTAGAAAAAATTTTGTTTGGATACGTTAATAGTGCGGTGAGAATAGACCATTCTCGATTAGATAATTCTATAGTCTGTCCGTTAAATAATGCGATGTGTTGCTCAATATCCAATTCCAAACCACTGTGTAATAACTTCTTATTAGTATCTTTCTCAATATTTATACTTCCACTTCGACGCATTAAAGCGTGAATACGTGCCAGTAGCTCGTCAAATTCATAAGGTTTAATTAAGTAATCATCTGCCCCATCATTCAGTCCATCTACCCGGTTTTGTAGCTGATCTCGAGCAGAAATAATCAGGACAGGTAAACTTGGGAACTTTTGACGGATATTTTTAAGTACCAGCATACCATCCATCATTGGCAAACCCAGATCTAGCAGGACAATATTATAATTTTGCTGTTGTAGCTGTTTTAAGCCATCAATGCCATTGTTGACCCAGTGCACATCAAATTGATGGAGCTTGAGCAATGTTTTAGTTGACTCGGCAATCATGAAGTCATCTTCAATAATCAATATTTTATGCATCTCAAGCTCTGTTCTTTAATGATGATGAGCATTGTGCAAGCATATCATTTTTAGCTTCAATCACTTGCGTTTTTATACCCAGCAAACTCAATAAACTCGGGAACAGATTATCCTGACTGTGCATCTTACCGGTTTGTGCTTTGAGACAGTTGACCTGCTGGGTATTGTACTGTTGCCAATACTCTGAAAACCACATCAACATTGGAACATGGGTCTGTTGCGTTGGTGCTATGCTATAAGGGGCACCGTGCAGATATAGACCATGTTCTTCGGTAGATTCACCATGATCAGACAGATACCAGAAACCAGTTTGATATTGTTTTTGATCCTGCAATGTTTTGATCATCTGAGCAAGGACATAATCTGTATAGACAATAGAATTATCATAGCTATTTTTTAGCTCATCGGCGCTACAGCCCTGAATGGCATTGGTATTACAGGTTGGTTGGAAAGGTTGGTATGGTGATTTGGAGCGTTTGAAATAAGCCGGACCGTGGCTGCCCATTTGGTGCAGAACGATCAACTGTGGTTTTTGATTATTTTTATCGAGATGTGACAAATAATCTTTCAGACTATCTACCAATATTTCATCAAAACATTCACCTTCAGCATCACACCACTTTTGTTTTAGTTGAGTGGGAATTTGATAATTTTGAATCCGGTTACAGGCACCTTTACAGCCAGAATTATTATCAATCCAAGTCACTTGATAACCAGCACGCTGAGCAATATCTAGTAATCCTTCACGATGGCTAGCCAACTGTTCATCATAGTTTTGACGTGTCATCCCTGAAAACATACAAGGTACTGAAACAGCTGTGGCAGTTCCGCAAGAACTGACTTGATTAAAATTTATCACCTGCAGTTTGCTCAGTTCAGGATTTGTATTACGTGCATAGCCATTTAGAGCAAAGCTCTCAGCACGTGCAGTTTCCCCTACTACCAGCACCATCAATTTAGGTTTGCTTTGCATTTGAGTCTGCTGAAGTAGATGTGCATCTTCACCAAAGGTCACCAATGGCAAATTTGCTTTAGGGGCTTTTTTCTTATAATAGGATAATGTAGATGCAATACTGTTTTGTGGGGAGATCATCCCTTTCAGGTCACGATGCTCACGAAAGATGGCAGCATAATCGACATAAAAACAGAATAATAAGCTGAGTATTAATCCGAGTGAAAGTACACTGCTCAAACTTTTATGCAACAATTGACGCCCCAATGATACAGGCTGAATTTTAAGTATCCACACGATAAAGAGTGGGAAAATGACAAATACCAATGTCCAGATAATTAATCGTATTGACCAAAGATCCCGAATTTCACGAACATCAGTTTGTAACATATTCTGGATCTGGTCTGGGGTAATGACTACACCTAGACTATTAACAAAATAAGCACTAAAGCCACCCAGAATGATCAGAATACTGGCTAGTATTTTGGCATTCCACTTCCAGATCAGCCATTGTAATACCAGATAATAAAAGCCAATAACAACCAAGACTGTCGTAGCTAATAGTGCCCATGCTTTGAAATTGCTATGGGGCGTCAGTTGATGAATTTTTTGATAAAAAGAAAAATTCAAAACTAATCCCAACCAAATAGCGAGCATCAGATTAAATCTTGCTAAAGGAATTGGTTTGATTTGAAGAAGGCTTGGAAAAGAAGTCAGTTTAAGCATTTTTTAACTTCGAAGACTTTAATATGCTTTAGCCTAAAATTTGAATCTTAAAAATGACTTAAAATAATCTGAGAACTACAAAAACTCAGACATATTAGACCTCTTGCGAAAGTATCGTTTTACCTAATTTTTGAATTGGCTAAAACCTTATAAAATGTAGCTTTGGGCTGTTTAAATTTTGACTAACGCAAGAAGTCTACTATGTCTGATAAAGAGATTCAAAGTCTTGCAGTTCTGTAAGACGTTTGAGATCATCGTATTACCCAGGTCCGTGCTGCTGAAATCCTGAATCTTTCTACCCGTCAAATTACCCGGTTATTGCAGAAGCTTAATCAAGATGGGGTTTCAGGTCTGGCGCATGCCAGTCGTGGTCAACCTGGCCATCGTCGCCATGACGTCCTGTTAAAATCGAAATGTCTTTCCATTATTTCTGAACATCTGCTGGGCTTTGGACCTAAATTGGCACATGAGAAGCTCAGCAGCATATTTGACCTGAATATCCCGGTAGAAACAGTTCGTTCGGCGCTGGATGACGCCCAATGACCTGTGGATCGAGATCAGCGCATGAAACGTCCGTACCAGCCACGCTATAACCGTGATTGCTTCGGTGAGCTGATCTAGATTGATGGCTCATACCATGACTGGTTTGAAGGTCGAGCTGTAAAATGCTGCTTGCTGGTTTATATCGATGATGCCGCTGGAAAGCTCTTGCATCTGTGCTTTTGTGAGGCTGAAACGACCGTAAGCGTCCGCTGAATCCCA
>NZ_DDLD01000026.1:0-4893 GCF_002339435.1 Acinetobacter sp. UBA2581
TTTCTACTTTGGAATAACACCTGACCCTAGATCAGGGCTTTATTTATCTCTACCTTAGATTTCAATAAGTATTGATTCGCCTGTAGAACAGTCGCCATTACGCCATTGCCAGTTTTCAACTAACTTAATTTTCCCATTGGCTTGGATCTCAATCTCAGTATTACATTCACCTATACTCTAAATATACACATCTGAATAAAAAGTTTTTTCTCATTCATCAGAAGTTGAAAAAATAAATACTAGGTTAAAATACAAGTAAAAATGTAACAAAAATTTTACATTTCTAATGATAATGACTATTATTAGCATCATTATTAATGTTTGTGAAAAGGTTTAAAAATGCGACTATCTCAATTTAGTCTGTGTTTTCTTACAGTAGCTATTTCTTCACATTTGTACGCAGAAGAGTTTGGTCCTGCATCAAAGGAGCCTGAAAGTTCAGGTCAAACAATAAAGCTTTCTCCTATTGTGATAACAGCAACCCGTACCCCTAAAACGATTGCTGAAGTTGCAGGAACTGTACAGACCATTCAGGGTGAAGAAATTGCTCAACAGGCTGGAGCGAGTCGAAAAGTCGCAGATGTTTTAGCGCAGCTGATACCTTCATTGGCACCAAGCAGCGGGACCAGCAGTAATTACGGTCAGACCATGCGTGGGCGGAATGTACTGGTGATGATTGACGGAGTTTCACAGACGGGTTCGCGCGATGTGGCGCGTCAGCTCAACAGCATCAGTCCGAATATGATTGATCATATCGAGGTGGTTTCAGGTGCGAACAGTATTTATGGTTCAGGTGCGACGGGCGGGATTATTAATATTATTACCAAACGTACGGACAAATCGAAACCGGTCAGCTTTCAGACCAAGTTAGGCCTGACATCGGCTGATAATTTCCGTGGTGACAGTTTGGCTTATCAGGTGGGGCAAACCGCTTCATTTAGTCATGACAAGATGGACGGTTTTTTAGGGGTAGATTTTACCAGTCGGGGTTCTCAGTTTGATGGTAACGGTGACCGTATCTCGTTAAGCCCTTGGCAGGGCAGCACGATGGATACCGATACGCTTGATGTGAATGGTCGTTTAAACTTTAATTTAACCGATAAGCAAAGCTTAAGTTTTGGTGCACAATACTATAATGATGAACAGGATACCGAATATGGTCCTGACTATTCTTATCTGCAAACCGGGACACAGCCTTCTTATAAAGCCATTAAAGGGTGGAATTTAGATCAACAACCCTTTACAGAACGCTATGCGTTTAATACCCAGTATCAAAACCAGGATTTTCTGGGACAAATTTTGAATGTTGAAGCGTATTACCGTAATGAAAAAGCGCGTTTTGTACCGTATGGTTATTCCAAAGATGGCGTGAATGTAAAGCAAAGCCAATCCAATGTGGACTATGCAGGAATTCGCTCTACTGTTCAATCTGACCTGCAGGTGGTCGAGCGAGATTTAAAACTGACTTATGGTCTGGACTATGACTGGGAAAAAGATCACCAGTGGGCTGATTACTATACACCAAGTAATAATGGTCTGGTCTATACACCAACAGGTGAAAAACAGGGTTCCGGACCTGATACAGAAATCCAGAATATTGGCACATTTGTACAAGGGGATTATGCACTGACGGATCGTTTGAATGTACAGGCCGGTGTGCGTTATCAGTATGTTCAGGCAGACACTGACAGTTATTTAACCGCACGCAATCCGGTTACTTTAATGGCGGCTGACTCTACCGATGCTGATAAGTTCCTGTTCAATTTAGGTGCAGTCTATGAGTTAACAGATGCGCAGCAAGTTTATGCCAATTTTTCACAAGGTTATAGTTATCCGGATGTACAACGCGTGCTGCGTGATGTAGCTGCCTATACCTTAACGACGTCAGGTATTGCACCGATCACGGTCAACAGCTACGAATTGGGTTGGCGCTTAAATCAGGACGACGGCTTAAACTTGGGTCTAACAGGTTTCTATAATACCTCCGATAAGGTGGTACAGTTCAACGCTGACCGTTCAGTAAATGTGGTAGATACAGATCAACGCATTTATGGAGCAGAAGCTACGGTAAGTTATCCATTTATGGACAACTATAAGGTGGGTGGGACCTTGGGCTACACACGCGGACAATATAAAGATGCAGCAGATCAATGGCATGAACTGAATGCTTTTGCCGTGTCGCCTGTGAAAGGCACCCTGTTTGCTGAGTGGAATAATGAAGAGGGTTATGGTGTACGTGCACAAATGCTAGCCATCAAAGGCACTAATGAAGCCTATAAAGATGACCAAGCATTAATAGCCGCAGGTTTAACCGATAGCAATAGTGCAGCAGATATTAAAGGCTATACCACGATGGATGTCTTGGCTCATTTCCCTGTAGCCAAAGGCCGGGTCGATTTTGGTGTCTATAATGTCTGGGACAAGCAGTACAAAAATGTATTTGCACAGCAAGCAGCAGTAACTAATGGCAACTCACTGTTGGCCATTCCTGCAGAGGGTCGTACTTTTGGCCTAAGCTATACCATTAATTATTAATATTCACCTAGGAAGTATCTGTAGCCGTACAGATACTTCTTCACTTCCTGAGATGGGATGAAAGATAAGGTCAATGGATAAACAAAAACCAGAGTGGTTATCTATTAAAGAAATTTTTTATATCTGCCTGGCTGCTTATGGCTATAGCTTATGGATCTCTTGGGTTTTACGTGACTATTTACCTTTTGCAACAGCTGAAAATATCTATTTATCTGCCCTCCTAAGTTTTACTTTCCTCATTTTTTATATTGTTTTAGTTCCTTGTATTCCGTCTAAATTATGGCAAAAGAGCATCAATTATCTCAGTTATATTTTATTGCTGAGCTATTGGATCATAAAAAAATTTGGAGAAAATTAAATGCAATTTCGCCAGATACAGGCAACTTTACACAGCTGGTTAGGTATCGTTGTATTGTGGTCGGTCTTCCTGATTTTTTTTTACCGGCTCTATTGCCTATTTCAGAACTGAAATTAATCTCTGGTCTAAACCTGAAAATTTTTTATATTTAAAAGTGCCTCCTAGTTCCTTTGAGTCGGCCCAGGTTGCCTATGATTACTTAAATACCCATGCCTCAGAGGCAAAAAGATGGCGAGTGAATCTTGCCAATTCCCGAATGCCTTTTAACACTTTAGAATGGCAAGCCCAAACCAATAAGTACCATAAACTGCAAGACCCCCATACAGGATTAATTTTAACAGAAGGTCGGGAAAGTCTGGGAGGCGACTTCTTTTTTAAATTACATTACAGTCTGTATCCTTTGCCCGATGTCGTCGGTAGAACGCTAGTGGTTATTGTCGGGGTGCTATTTCTCATTGCATTAATTACCGGGATCTTTACCCATAAAAAAATAATTAAAGATTTTTTTGTATTCCGGAGTTTTAAGGGACAGCGTACATTATTGGATTTGCATCATATTACCGGTGTAGTAACTCTGCCTTTTTATCTGATTATGGCCTTTACCGGGATTATGATCTTCTTCTATCTGCTTGTGCCAGCGGGAATCAATAAACACTATGGCGAGAATGGAATAAAGAAGTTTTATAGTGAAATACAATATATCAATCCGCCAAAATCGGCAGCAAATTCAGCTCTTCAATTAAAAGAATTCTCTGTATTCTCCCGTCAACTACCTCAACAGGCAAGTAATGGAGCTGTACTGGAGAAATTTGAAGTCAAAAATCCAAATACTGCGGAAGCCTTAATTACGTTCGATTATGGATATAACCAATTAATTACTTTCAATAATCCGCAATTTATTTTTGCAGCAAATACCGGACAGAATCTGAATTCCGAAAGAAATCTGCATCCTGTCGCTCAAATCAGCTCGGCAACTTATGGTATTCATTTAGGATATTACGCCAGTCAATGGATGAGGGGGATACTAGCGGGTTTAGGTCTCGTCGGTTGCATCATGCTGGTCGCAGGAGCTTTATTATGGCAAAAGAAACGTATTAAACAGCAACATACCTTAAGTTATAATGTGGTTGCTTACCTTAATTATTTTACTTTTCTGGGCTTGCCGTTTGCGACAGCCATGTATTTTTTAGCTAACCGGATTTTGACGGGCAGTCTTGAACAGCGGATTCAGTATGAGTTAAGCATATTCTTTATCAGCTGGGTGGGTATTCTATTCATTCCGATGCTGGCTAAAATGCAAAAAGCCATAGTTTTGTCCTTTATCCTCACTGCTGTTATTTTATGGATGACAGTATTTAGTCCCATATTCTTGACTCCTCACGCGTTCCTCTTGAATACCGTGTTGCATCAGCAATGGTCTGTAGCAGGAGTTGATCTTGTATTGATGCTCATCGCCACAGGATATATATTTGCCTGTTTTTATTTCAAGAAAATAAAGCTGCGTGAGGTGGCCAAATGAGTCTGGCTGCAATATTGTGGGCCATGGTTGCAATGATGCAGCTGTGTATGACCAGTCAAAGTGGAATGAAAAAACTTGGGTATCCTTTTCTAAGCTTTCATTATTCTCAACCTTTGTTAAAAATATACTCAGTGATTTTTCTGGTACTGTCTTTATATCTGAACTGTCAAGATCACGGTTTTTCAGTGGGAATAATGACTTGGATTTTCCTAGTCATAACTTCAGCATTTTTTATACATATTTTATTTTTTTATAAATTTAGAGAATATTTCTTTATTCTGTGGATGTCCTCTGCTCTTTTAGCTCTGTCTTATTCACTGTATAAATTTATTTAGGAAAGAGATGGCAGTCCAAGTTACAAATTAAAAAAAGGATCTGCAAATTTTTTCAAAATAGAAAGTATGAAAAATCCATCAATTTACAGTCCATTTAACATAATGGCGGTTATGCGAAATCAAAATGTTAGAAACCATTTAAAGTG
>NZ_DDLD01000024.1:0-70703 GCF_002339435.1 Acinetobacter sp. UBA2581
CCGCTCTGCCACGCTTCCATGTGCGCAATAATACGGAGCTTTTAGGCGACTGACAAGTGAAAATTACAGTGAATCTCATCAACTGCATATAGTTTCATCAAATCCTTACAATTTTGCTGCCAATTCTGCCCCTTCACGAATTGCACGCTTGGCATCCAGCTCAGCAGCCAGCTTTGCTCCACCAATAATATGGTAATTCGCTAAAGTCTTTTGATCCTCTGAAGGCATGACATCTTTGACTGACTCCTGACCAGCACAAACGACGACCGTATCTACACGCAGCAACTGATCATGCCCATCCACTTCAATCCACAAACCTTCATCCGTGATCGATTTATAGTGCACGCCGCGTAACATGCGCACGCCATGTTTTTTTAGTTGGGCACGATGAACCCAACCTGTGGTTTTACCCAAACCTGCTCCTAAAGCAGTAGTTTTACGCTGTAATAAATAAATTTCCCGGACTGGTGGCTCGAGTTCTGCTGGCTGCAGTCCGCCTTCACTTACATAATTAGCATGCAGATCTACACCCCACTCCCGTTTCCATTCATCTACAGGTTGTGGTTGCGGCTGATGCGGGGGCTTTAATAAAAATTCTGATACATCAAAACCGATTCCACCGGCACCAATGACCGCGACACGATCTCCTACTGGTGCACCGCGCAATACTTCAGCATAAGACAGAACTTGAGGTGCATCACTACCGGCAATTTTCAATTCACGCGGAACAACGCCCGTAGCAACAATGACTTCATCAAAACCTTCGCGTTCCAATTGCTCCCGATTCACTCGAGTATTTAAACGGACATCTACCCCAGTTTTTTCCAGTTGTACTTTAAAATAGCGAATGGTTTCATGGAATTCTTCTTTGCCTGGAATCACTTTGGCCAGATTAAATTGCCCACCCACTTCACTAGTAGCTTCAAACAAAGTCACATCATGACCGCGGCTGGCAGCGACTGTGGCTGCGGATAAACCTGCCACACCACCACCCACCACGGCAATCCCTTTAGGCTTTTTGGTTTTGACATAAACCAGTTCGGTTTCATAACCAGCACGTGGATTCACTAAACAGGTAGCGCGTTTATTTTTAAATGTATGATCCAGACAGGCCTGATTACAGGCGATACAGGTATTAATTTCATCAACACGATTGGTTGCTGTCTTATTCACCCAGAATGCATCTGCCAATAGTGGGCGTGCCATTTGCACCATATCTGCCTGACCCGATGCCAAAATCGCTTCAGCAGTTTCTGGCATATTAATCCGGTTCGATGCAATGACTGGAACAGTAACATGCTTTTTGACTTCTGCGGTGTAATCTACGAATGCAGCACGAGGAACTGAAGTGACAATCGTCGGAATACGTGCTTCATGCCAGCCAATACCGGTATTCAGCAAAGTTATTCCAGCCTTCTCTAGTGCTTTAGCCACTGTAATCACTTCCTGCATAGTATTGCCATCATGCACCAGATCTAGCAAGGACAAGCGGAAACAGATAATAAATTTTTCACCAATTTCAGCACGGATTGCTTTAACAATCTCCACCGCAAAACGCATGCGGTTTTCAATTTCTCCACCCCAGCGATCAGTACGCTGATTGACGTGACGGCTTAAAAACTGGTTAATCAAATACCCTTCAGATCCCATGATTTCCACGCCGTCATAGCCCGCTTTTTTAGCCAGTTTTGCAGTTTTAACATAGTCCTGAACCGTATCCAGAATCTGGTTTTCAGACATCTGACGTGGTTTAAAAGGTGAAATTGGCGATTTGATCGGGCTCGCAGATACCACAAAAGGCTGATAGCCATAACGTCCGGCATGCAAAATTTGCAACAGAATCTTGGCCCCATGCTTATGCACGGCATGCGTAACCAGTCGGTGCGGTGCAACATCACCCAAGGTATTCATCGTTCCACCAGCAGGCAATAACCAGCCCTGACGGTTAGGTGAAATCCCGCCAGTAATCAGGAGACCCACACCACCTTTGGCACGTTCACCAAAATAAGCTGCCAGTTTAGGATAATTATAAAACCGATCTTCCAAGCCCGTATGCATTGATCCCATCACCACACGGTTTTTAATCGTGGTGAAACCCAGATGTAATGGTTTTAAAATATTTGCATAGCGCGTCGTTGTCATAAAATATCCCTGATTCTTATTTGGCTAAAAGCTTAAATCTTATCCATGTACTTTAACTGATTTTTAGAGGCTTTTTATGACTATCAGGTCCGCTTTCTCAGGCACAAATACCAATTGTGATATTTATGCCGTACCTTAATGGTGAATTTATTGCTGCCATTGATTTTTGCTCGATTTCCATAAGGCAATTACACCGAGTACTGTACCAATGGGAAAACTGAGCAGCATCAGGATCGCCATAATTCTGGACAAGGTGCGTCCTGAACCATTGCCCTGTTTTACCTTGAGACAGGCCTGAATATTCAAAACAATCAGCACAGCCAAAAGTAGCAACACAATAACCAGACTCAACATGGAAATCGTCGACTGCTGATATTCCAGATATAAAAATGCAACCGTACTAAAAACCAGCAAACCGGCATAGATTCCATGCACAATCGACAGGGTTTCATTTTTGGCAGCCGGTTGCAGATTAGGTAAAGGAGGAATATTTGGGCTCATGAGGGCTATCCTGAAGATGTTTTTTTAATGATGTTATTGAATCTTCCCAGATTTTCCTATTTTTTAAGCATTTGTCAAAAATACGGTAATTTTATGATTATCTAAGCCTATTGAATCAAGATTTTGAAACGAGTTTTTCTTTTCTAAAGCAAACCTAAATAAAATAATGATACAATTGACGCAATATGTGTTTTTTCAGGCCACCACTTCTGGCGTGCCTATTTCATATCATTAGGATGAACAATGTCTGATAATGCAACTATCTTGCAGAATGTCCCAGTAGGCAAAAAAGTTGGTATTGCCTTTTCTGGCGGTCTAGATACTTCTGCAGCTCTTTTGTGGATGAAACAAAAAGGCGCTGAACCTTATGCTTATACAGCAAACCTGGGTCAGCCAGACGAAGACGATTACGATGCGATTCCAAAAAAAGCTGAAGCTTATGGCGCAGTAAAAGCACGTTTGATCGACTGCCGTTTACAGCTTGCATTAGAGGGTATTGCTGCAATTCAATGTGGCGCGTTCCACATTTCTACAGGTGGCGTTCCATACTTCAACACGACTCCTCTTGGCCGTGCAGTAACAGGTACCATGCTGGTAACTGCAATGAAAGAAGATGACGTGAACATCTGGGGTGACGGTTCTACTTATAAAGGTAACGACATCGAGCGTTTCTACCGCTACGGTCTGTTGACTAACCCTAACCTGAAAATCTACAAACCTTGGTTAGACCAGACCTTCATTGACGAGCTAGGTGGCCGTGCAGAAATGTCACAGTTCCTGATCGACAATGGCTTTGACTACAAAATGTCAAAAGAGAAAGCTTACTCAACTGACTCAAACATGTTGGGTGCGACTCACGAAGCCAAAGATCTTGAATACCTGAATGCGGGTATCAAAATCGTTGACCCAATCATGGGCGTTGCATTCTGGAAAGAAGAAGTTGAAATCAAACCTGAAGAAGTATCGATTACTTTTGAAGAAGGTTTCCCTGTTGCAATCAATGGTCAACGTATCGAAGATCCAGTTGAGTTCATTCTTGAAGCGAACCGTATTGGTGGCCGTCATGGTCTAGGTATGTCGGATCAGATCGAAAACCGTATCATCGAAGCGAAATCTCGTGGTATCTACGAAGCTCCGGGTATGGCCCTTCTTCACATCGCTTATGAACGTCTGGTCACTGGTATTCATAACGAAGATACGATCGAACAATACCGTATCAACGGTCTTCGTTTGGGTCGTCTTCTGTACCAAGGTCGCTGGTTCGATTCTCAAGCATTGATGCTTCGTGAAACTGCACAGCGTTGGGTAGCTAAAGCTATCACTGGTACTGTGACTTTAGAACTGCGTCGTGGTAATGACTACACCATCATGAACACTGAATCTCCTAACCTCACTTATGAAGCTGAGCGTTTGACTATGGAGAAAGGTGATTCTATGTTCTCTCCAGCGGATCGTATCGGTCAGTTGACTATGCGTAACCTGGATATCACAGATACACGTGCGAAACTGGGTATCTATACAGATTCTGGCTTACTCGCAGTAGGTACAGGTTCTGCAGTACCTCAATTAAAAGACAAAAACAAATAAGTTTGTTAAAGTCAAAAAAACCGCTCATCTGAGCGGTTTTTTTATAGATTCGATTTAGACATTCACACTGTTTGGATTTGCAGTGCGGATCGACTGATAATAAATCTGATTCCGTCCTAGCTGTTTGGCTCGATACAACGCCTGATCGGCAATTCCCAACAAAGCATCCTTATCAATGAAGTATTCACCACGATAAACGGTAATGCCCAAACTGATGGTGATATGGTTAGCTACACCAGATTTCTCATGTGGAATTTCCAGACGCTCAATTGCATTAAAGATATTGGAAGCCACTGCATAGGCGCCATGCGCATCGGTTTCCGGAAGCAGTACGACAAACTCTTCACCACCATAACGGGCCACAAAGTCCATATGCCGGATCGCATTTTTAATGGTAAAGGCAATACTGGAAATAACATCGTCCCCTTTTTGATGTCCATAAAAATCGTTATAGTTTTTAAAGTGATCGACATCGATAAACAAAATCGCCAAGGCATGCTGATTACGGCGGGAACGTTCAAAGAAGATATCCAGTGTTTCATCAAAAGTTCGTCGGTTGGAGATTTTGGTCAGCTCATCATGCTGGCTTAAATGCAGTAATTCTGTGGTATGAATCCGCTGAATTTTCTCACTGATTCTGGCCCGCATAGTATAGAGAAAAATCATTCGCTCACGGGCAAAAAGCATATAACTAATCACACATCCCAATAGGCTACTGCCAATCAGAATCCGCCCCAAGACTAGCGCATTAAAGTCGATCGATAACATGGATAACAGCCAGACCGTACAAAGTGCAGCAAATAATCCAGTGATTAACATCTGTAAAGGTTTTACTCCGGTCAGAATATATCCCAAGATGTAGATAATGGTGATGATCGCCATCGACTGATGTTGCAAGCTTACTGTTTGAATAGACATGGTCAGATAGGAGGTCGAGACTATCATCCAGAACATCAGCAGCATGGAAGCTTGCGGAAAAAAGCGTTTGATTTTAGGTAGACAGGAGAAGAAATAAAAAGCAAGTAAAGCTAGACTACCATTGATCAGCCCCAGCATACAGCGCACAAAATCTTGTACGAAATATTGTGAATCGATAATCCAGTAGTCCGTTGGAACCATAACGAGCAGAAAAATAAAATAGGTCAGTACTCCTGCCCAAACATATTTTTCGACATGTTTACGTGCTCGCTCCAGGTTTTTGCTCCAGAACTCCTGTTCCAGATTCTGAGGGAAAATCGAACCTACACGCTGACTTTGCCGTGTGATTAATTCTTCTATTTTTTCTTTTTCATCTTGCAATTTTGCTAGATTGTACTTGTATTCCATTGCCAAGTATTTATGTAATTTTTTTATTAATTTTAAAATATCATACTTTTATAAATTAATTTATAGATATCCCTTATTTTGTATATATTTCTCGTTACCATTTTGGGCATAGATGCATTATCATTTGTTTTATTTCTCCGATTGAATTCGCCTTGAATACGATTACCCTTCTCCAGCCAGACGACTGGCATGCCCACTTGCGTGATGGTCTCGCTCTGCAACGCACCGTTCCTGATCTAGCCAAACAGTTTTCCCGCGCAATCTGTATGCCGAATCTTGTTCCCCCAGTTAAAACTGTGGAAGAAGCATTAAGCTACCGTGAACGTATTATGGCGCATGTTCCTGAAGGTAGCGATTTTGATCCACGCATGGTGCTGTATTTCACAGATAATACCTCTCCAAGTGAAGTCCAAAAGATTAAAGATTCTGAGCATGTCAATGCCATTAAACTTTACCCTGCTGGCGCAACCACCAACTCGGATAGCGGTGTAAGCGACATTCGTAAAGTATATTCAGTCATTGAACAACTCGAAGAGCATCAGGTGCCTTTATTGCTGCATGGTGAAGTGACGCATAATCATGTCGATATTTTTGACCGTGAAAAACGCTTCCTAGATGAAGTATTAGCACCGTTACTGAAACAGTTCCCGAAATTGAAACTGGTTCTAGAACACATTACTACCAGCGAAGCAGCTAATTTCGTGCTGGAACAGGATCGTAATGTGGCTGCGACCATTACTCCACAGCATTTACTGTTTAACCGTAATGATATGCTGGTTGGTGGGATCAAGCCGCACTTTTATTGCCTGCCAATTTTAAAACGTCAGACGCATCAGCAAACGTTGCTTGAAGTAGCAACGAGCGGTAATCCTAAATTTTTCTTAGGCACTGACAGTGCGCCGCACTCAAAAAATGCCAAAGAAAATGCGTGTGGCTGCGCAGGATGCTATAGTGCACCGACTGCAATTGAGTTATATGCTCAGGCCTTTGATCAAGTAGGTAAAATCGACCGTCTAGAAGGTTTTGCCAGCCACTTTGGTGCAGATTTCTACGGCCTCCCACGTAATACCAAAACCATTACGCTGGTCAAAGAAGATCAAATTATTCCTGAAAGTCTAGACTACTTGGATGGTGAACAAATCGTTCCGCTATATGCAGGAAAAACCATTCAATGGAGAAAAATGTGACAAATGAAACTCTTCCAGTCATTGGTCAGCGTTTCCGTGGATTTTTGCCTGTTGTTGTCGATGTTGAAACAGCAGGCTTTAATGCACAGACTGATGCCTTGTTAGAAATTGCGGCCATTCCAATTGTTTATAATGAAGATGGTCAGTTTGTGCCTGGTGAAGCTTACCATGCACATATCAATCCTTTCGAAGGTGCCAACCTGGATCGCCGCTCTTTGGAATTTATCGGGATTGACCCGTCAAATCCGATGCGGATCGCGATGGCTGAAGATGAAAAAACCGCGTTAAAACGTATTTTTAAATCAGTCAATGAAGTGCGTCGTCAGCAAAATTGTACGCATGCCGTTTTGGTCGGTCATAATGCGCATTTTGATTTGGGCTTTGTACAGGCCGCAATTGCCCGTACCGGAACCAAAAACCAGAACCCGTTCCACAGTTTTTCTGTGTTTGATACCGTGACTTTAAGTGCGGTGATGTTCGGTCAAACGGTTCTGGCTAAATCTTGTATTCAAGCCGGGATTGAGTTTGATGGCAAAGAAGCACACTCTGCGTTATACGATACGCAAAAGACTGCGGAACTGTTTTGCTATATTTTAAACAAACTCGCACCTCACCTGCTTGACACTTTGGTGGCGGATCAATAAGATACCGCCATCTTCTAAACGTCCCTATCGTCTAGAGGCCTAGGACATCGCCCTTTCACGGCGGTAACCGGGGTTCGAATCCCCGTAGGGACGCCATCTTATTTACCCCCACTCTTCTTTCATTTTTTCCAAGAAAACTCTTTTTCTTATTATTGCTTTCAATCCTATTGTTATAAATTCCGCATGACTGAGTTTGGTGCACTTTCTCGTTTGCTTAGGCTATAATCAAGTTGATGTTAGGTTTTGATCAATTTTCCCATGCTAAAGAAAATCTTGCTTGTTTTACTCATTCTGGCACCTTCAGCGCTTTATATTTATGTGATTAGTCGCGATGATAAAACTGCTGAGAATCAAGCAGAAACTACGCCTGCTGAAAAAACACCGACTGAGCAATACCAGACTCCAGATCACTAGTTTTTAAGAGGCTTTGCAAATATTTATTTTTCAAATTAAAAAAATAACTTTATGAGGAAATTCCAATTTATGTGATATTTCACATAATTAAAACTAAAATACTTTCTTTACATCTCTCCTTTTAATTGAGCTATGCAATCTCCCTCTCCACCTTCAGAGCATTCGTCTGTTGAGGGTCAAACTCCGTCATTAAAACGTGCCATGGGCACACGTCATCTGATCATGCTCTCCCTTGGTGGCGCAATTGGTACCGGCCTGTTTATGGGTTCTGGTGAAGTCATTTCTCAAGCTGGTCCTCTTGGTGCAGTCCTTGCCTATATTATTGGCGGCTTGATTGCCTATATGGTGATGCTCTGCCTCGGTGAACTGGCCGTACATTTACCTGTGTCTGGTTCTTTTGGTGCCTTTGCAACCCATTATATTGGCCCGGGTACAGGCTATATGGTGTCCTGGATGTACTGGCTGGGCTGGTCAGCCACCTTGGGTACCGAATTTACTGCCGCTGCGATTCTGATGCAGGAATGGTTTCCGCAAACTTCGATCTGGTTATGGACATTGATCTTTGCTGCAGGTGTTCTGCTCTCCAATCTAAGCTCAACCCGTACCTTTGCCGAATCAGAATTCTGGCTATCGCTGGTGAAAGTCGCGACTGTACTGATTTTTATTATTCTGGGCTTTGGTTGTATATTTGGCTTCATTCCATTTCAAGGTTATGAATCCGCACCGCTGTTCAATAATCTAACTGAACATGGCTGGTTGCCAAACGGTTTGATTCCGTTATTCACCACATTATTAATCGTGAACTTTGCCTTTAACGGTACCGAGATGATCGGGATTGCAGCCGGTGAAACCGAAAATCCTGAGAAAAATGTACCGAAAGCGATTCATGCTGCGGTATGGCGTCTGATGATTTTCTTTGTCGGGACCATTATCGTGATTAGCTCGCTGCTGACTTATACCGATGCGGGTTTACAGGTCGGTGGTCATGGGGGCTTAAGCAGCAGTCCGTTTGTATCCGTGTTTACCCAAATGGGTATTCCATATGCGGAAGACTTTATCCGTTTCGTAATTATCACTGCACTGCTGTCGACTGCAAACTCTGGCCTTTATGCAGCTTCACGTATGATGTGGGCATTGTCTTCACAAAACCAGTTACCGCGACTATTTGCTAAAGTCAGCAAATCCGGCGTGCCTTATGTAGCAGTCTGGGTCACCATGATTGGCGGTTTGCCTGGTCTGCTCTCTGAACAGTTTGGTGCTGATGTTATTTTCAAGAACCTGATGGGTGTTGCCGCTTTTACCATGGTGATTGTCTGGATGAGCATCTGCTGGAGCCAGTTTAATTTCCGTCGCCAATGGCTGAAGTCTGGTCATAGTGTCTCTGAACTAAAATTCCGTACACCTTGGTTCCCTTTAGTTCCCATTCTAGGTTTTGTAACTTGTACTGCAACCGGTCTGAGTATGGCAGCTGACCCTGAAATGCTCTCTGGTTTTATTGGCTGTTTATTGTTTATGGCAGCATGCTATGCAAGTTACTACTGGCTTTATCATCAAAAAGCTTAAATTCTAAACTTTTGAACTGAAATAATTTCTTTAATAAACCCAGTTCCGATTGGGTTTATTTTTTCATATCAGGTAAATCCGTTCAGAAAATAACATCTTAATAAAATAAAGTTTTTGTTTTGCCTAATGTTTAAACTGTTAAATACATTTTAGTAAAAACTCTTTTGACAAAGTTCGGCTTAGTCCTTAATATAGCCCTCACCTCGCAACGTCCCTATCGTCTAGAGGCCTAGGACATCGCCCTTTCACGGCGGTAACCGGGGTTCGAATCCCCGTAGGGACGCCATTATCTGATCGCACACGATCAAGTCTTATACATAATCCATATTAATACGTTGCAGATTTGTAGTTTTTCACTACAATAACCCGCTTCATTCTCTTATTTTTTTGACTCCTATGCACTCATCTCCGAATGATGCTACGCATCAGGGCAATTCTGCGCCTTTAAAACGCGCTATGAGTACTCGACATCTGGTCATGATTTCGCTTGGCGGCGCAATCGGAACAGGCCTATTTTTAGGGTCGGGTGAAGTCATTGCACAAACGGGGCCTGTAGGTGCCATTCTTGCTTATCTCCTTGGCGGGATCATCGCTTACATGGTTATGCTATGTCTGGGTGAACTTGCCGTTCATATGCCCGAATCGGGCTCATTTGGCGCCTATGCCAAACGCTATATTGGACCAGGGACTGGCTACACCATTACCTGGCTATACTGGCTGACCTGGTCAGTGACCTTGGGAACTGAATTTACCGCTGCAGCTTTATTAATGCAGGAATGGTTCCCGGATAGCTCCATGTGGATGTGGACGTTGATTTTTGGTGCTTTCGTATTCGCACTGAATATGATTTCCACTCGCTGGTTTGCAGAGTCTGAATTCTGGCTGGCACTGGTTAAAGTCGTTACTGTTGTAACCTTTATCCTGCTTGGCCTACTCGCTATATTTGGTGTAGTAAGCTATCAAGGACAGGAAACTGCTCCGCTATTCAGTAACCTGACAGCTCAAGGCTGGTTCCCGGAAGGTCTGTTCCCAATCTTCACAACCATGCTGATTGTAAACTTTGCATTCTCTGGCACAGAACTGATTGGTGTGGCTGCGGGTGAAACCAAAGATCCTGCCAAAAATGTACCAAAAGCGATTAATACTGCAATTTTCCGCTTACTGATTTTCTTTGTAGGTACGATTATTGTGGTGACCTCCCTTCTTCCGCATCAGGAAGCAGGTCTGGCAGCTGAAGGTGTCAGTAGCAGTCCATTCGTGACAGTATTCCAGCATATTGGTATTCCTTATGCCGAAGATATTATCCGCTTTGTGATTATCACAGCATTGCTATCTGCTGCTAATTCAGGTCTATTTGCTGCATCCCGTATGATGTGGTCATTGTCTTACAGCAAACAGTTACCAGCGGTATTTTCCCGCTTAAATGCGCGTGGTGTACCTTATATTGCAGTCATTGTCACTATGATTGGTGGTATGCCTGGTTTGCTGTCTGAACAGTTTGCCCCGGAAACTATCTTCACTAACTTGCTAGGTATTGCAGCATTTACCATGGTAGTGGTCTGGATGAGCATCTGTCTCAGCATGTTCAACTTCCGCCGTGAATGGTACAAACAGGGTAAAACAGCGAAGGATCTTGATTTTGCTGCGCCATTGTTCCCGATTGTACCGATTCTGGGTTTTCTGTTCTGTCTGATTACCTGTATCAGTATGGTGTTTGATCCGAGCATGCGTATCAGTTTCTTTGGCTGTCTGCTGTTTATCGCACTGTGCTATGCCAGCTACTACAAGTTCTATCACAAAAATGCTTAAACATTAAAATGATTAAAAGAGCAGCTTCGGCTGCTTTTTTTTATTTATACTGAAAATGTTCTAGGCAGCCAGCGTGGTGTGTCGATGAAAATTATTTATATTCATGGCATGAACAAGCAGAAATTCAGCTCTGCGTCTTTGCGTCAACGCTGGCTCAGTCTGCTAAAACGCGGTCTGGAACAGTTACATCAACAGGCACATTTTGCTTATCTGAAACGGCATATCCGTATTCCTTTTTATGGCGACTTGCTGTTCCGTCATCATTTACATAATGTGCTAAATGCCAGCACCTTGATGCCACAAGACTGGCCTCGCTTTCCCTTCCATCAGCCAGTTAAATCCCAGCCACCACCACCCCATCTCAATCAATATTCACCTGAAATTTGTGAAATTCCCGAGCTAAAGGTTGAGGATGCCATGACCTTTAACCAGAAGGTGAAGTTTATTAGTACTTTGAGCCGGAATACTCTATTACGGGATTTTGTGATCTTACTGAATCATTTCCCTCGCCTGCATGATACGCTGATCAAAAAATTTCTGATTGAAACCTATTCTTATCTGGCAAATTTCACATTCATGCAGCAGGTGCATCAGCGAATTGGCCAGCAACTGCATGGCGATAAACCCTGTATCCTGATAGCTCATTCCTTAGGAAGTGTGATTGCCTATCATTATCTGCTTCTGCATCCAGAACTGAATGTACAGCGTTTTTCAGTATGGGATCACCAATGGCTTTCCGGGTCATTCAGGAACATTTGCCACAGCCTGTTCACCGGCCAGAAGCTATTAAAGGTGACTGGATTAATTTTTATTGCAGTGATGACTTTTTAACTGCCTTTCCATTATCAGAACCGCCTTTTCAGTTTCAGCCTGCAATTATCAATCGGGAGATTCGTACTTCAATGTATCATCCGCATGATATTGATGGCTATGTCCAGCATCCGGAAGTCATCGAAGCCCTGCTGGAATTACTCTAAAAAGCATCTCAATTTACAGATTTAATTCTAATATTTTCTTTGTACTATTTTTCTGCTGAGTCAAATTCTTTATCCATACCTACTCATTTTCTGGTTTATTTATGACTTTTTTATAAATATACATATGTCTGTTAATTATTGTTTTATCAAAGATAATTTACACATTAACACCACAAAAAGCGCTGCTTTTGCTACGTTAATTTTTTCTATACTGTAAATATAATTCTATCGAACTCAGTGGGGTGTCGATGAAAGTTATTTTTATTCATGGAATGAATCAGCAACATCATAGCGCTGCCTCCATCCGCCAGCGCTGGCTCCATATACTTCAAAAAGGGATGCGCAAACACCAACAAGATGCCAGATTTAGCTATTTAAAACGTCACATTCGTATTCCATTTTATGGGGATCTGCTTTCACGTTATAACGTCCGCAATATTCTAGAAGCCGGCACCCTGATACCACAGGAATGGCCCAGCTTTCCTTTTCGCAAGCCAGCTCAACCTCAGCTTCCTGCCCCTGTTCCACGTCCTGGCTGGCGTAGGCCCACAATTACCGATTTTTCCCAACCCGGTTCAAGTGACACCATGGATTTCAGACAGAAATTCAATTATTTTACCGCTCTCGGCAGGAATGTGGCGCTTCGGGATTTTGCCTTATTACTCAATTATTTTCCCACTCTGCATCGCACTCTATTGCAGAGATTTCTGATTGAAACTTATCTTTATCTCGATAACCCTGATTTCATGAGAGAGGTACATGAACGGATTGCCCGACAACTGAGTGGTCGCAAACCCTGCATTGTCATTGCTCATTCTTTAGGAAGTGTGATTGCCTATAATCATCTCATCCAGCACCCTGAACTGAATGTACAGCGTTTTATTACTCTAGGTTCACCATTAGCCTTCCAAGTGATTCAATCCAGCCTGGCACAGCCAGTGGTACGACCTCAGGCAATTAAAGGCGACTGGATCAATTTCTATTCAACGGATGATTATCTTACTGCCATTCCGCTTACTCAACCGCCATTCAAGTTTGAACCTGAAATCATCAATCATGGCATTCGTACACATATTCACCGGCCACATGACATTACTGGCTATTTACTGCATCCGCAGGTCGTTGAAGCTATTCTGGAATTACTTAAAAATCCGGCTTAAATCCGGCATTTTTCAAGTATTCTACTAATATTGTTTTAAATTTATGCACTCAAAAGAAAAATTCCAAAAAACTCTGGAAAAGCGTTTGACACCCCCCTGTTTTCACCCTAATATACGCCCACCTCTGAAACGTCCCTATCGTCTAGAGGCCTAGGACATCGCCCTTTCACGGCGGTAACCGGGGTTCGAATCCCCGTAGGGACGCCAATTTCAGAAGTAATATTTTATTAAGTCCCTATCGTCTAGAGGCCTAGGACATCGCCCTTTCACGGCGGTAACCGGGGTTCGAATCCCCGTAGGGACGCCATTACTTCAAATCAAAAGTTCTGGTTTAAAATATCACTTCTATACTGTCCCTATCGTCTAGAGGCCTAGGACATCGCCCTTTCACGGCGGTAACCGGGGTTCGAATCCCCGTAGGGACGCCATATTCGAGATGGTTAATTTAATTAACTTCTCATAAAAAAGCCCAAGCATGATGACTTGGGCTTTTTTATTGCATGTTCCTTCATTCCTGTTTTTTAATGTTTGATCAAATTGTCTCGATTGCAATTTTATTTGTTTATAAATAATTCATTCAAAAATCTTATTCTTTTACATTTCTCTTCAACTCGTTATCCATTCATTCTCATTTACAGCAATCGCACTATAAATCCGAACAAAAAATCAACACCGGTGGTATAAGCATGCCATTAAGGTAGAAAGCATAATATATCTGCAAGGATCAGATTATGTTCGTCAGTACAAAGTTAAGTTCGCCTGAATCATCTATTAAAAATCATAATCATCAATTTAATAACTTTAAAGATTGGGTCAACTTCTTTCAAGATCAACAGATTTCGACGACAGTAAAGACCGAACAGGCCGAGAACTATTTAAGAGATTTAATCCATCAAGTTGATGTGGCTGGATTGGAATGGCTGGATCAACCCAGACATGTAGAGCAACATTTTCTGGAACAGCACCATCAAACCTGCGCAATTTTCCAGTCGTATGTAGAACGGCGTAAACAGCAGCAAGGACGTGAATACTTCCCGACTGTTTCACATGCATTTGAGTTCTTGGCCAAAGTCGCACCTGTAAAACTGGTAGACGGCTCATGGTTGTATTCAACTGTGCAAAACTGGAATCGTCCGGAAACCCAAGACCTGATTTATATCTATCTGGAAGAACTGGGCATGGGTCATACTCGTGCCAATCATGTCACCATGTATCAGGACTTGCTGAATCATTATGAGCTGAACAGTTATACTGAACAGCTGGATGCCAGTTACTATGAACAGGCGGCTGTCCAGTTGGCTCTGGCCTATGCGCCGCCAGAATATCTGCCGCTAGTGATTGGTTTCAATCTGGGTTATGAGCAACTGCCCTTACACTTGTTAATTACCAATTATGAGCTGTCTGAACTCGGTATTGATCCACATTATTTCAATGTACACATTACCATTGATAATGCTCACAACGGTCATGCACAAAAATCTCTGCAAGCGTATTTAGATCAGTATGCACTCGCTGAAGATCCTGCCCAGTATCTAGACCTGATTAAAAAAGGTTATGTGCTGAATGACATTGGCAAAAGTTCTACCCAGATCATCAAGCAACTGGATACTGAAAAACTGGCTTTGAAAGTGTTCCAGAACAAAGCGCTGATTGGACAATATATCCATAACCAGAAATGCCAGTTTAGTGGCAAGACCATTAATGAATGGTTATCCGATCCGGCACAGATTGCGGATTTCCTGAAAGTCATGATTGAAAAAGGCTGGATTGTAAAAGATGCACCTGTAGAACAAAGCCGTTTCTGGAAAATGATTGATGATCCAGATGGCAAAATGTTTGGTGTATTTAATGCGACTGAAAAACAAATTATTAAAGACTGGATTCAAGGTGAGACTTTAGCTGCTCGTCTGTCATCACGTAGCAGCTCTCAAGTACATAACCAGATGGAACCAGTGCTGAACCGTATTGACCAGCAACAGATCCATCAGCTGAAAAGTCGTCTGAATCGCTGTGCCGCTGCCGAACAAAAGATTGATTTATTGATTCCTTATGTAGCACCGCATATGCATCATCAGGAAGTAGGCTTGTGGGCAACACGTCAGCTTTCCCAGCTGCTCTTCCCTTTCCAGACCCAAGCCATGACTTATTCTTAGAAAGATCATTCATAAAAAACAGGGCATTGTATATGCCCTGTTTTTGCTTCAATACATTATGCACATTAAGCCGATTTACGTGAATTGATCTGACCTTTAATCACAGCTTTCACATTACCTTTTACGTAATTTAAAAATACCTTTAAAGGCGACAGTTTTGGATTTGGTCGATTACCTTTGGCAATTTCTTTAAATTGCGCGGCATACCAGATGATTTCCATAATCGCCATCTTATCGATCATTGGAATACCAGTTTTAATTTTCTCCACTGCATAACGTACATCCTGTCCTGCAACCAGACGGTTACCCAGATCAGGCTCGACTGCAAATGGACGTGCAATACCGACAAAATCACATGCGCCACTATCTAGGGCTGCATTCATACCTGTTGCGGTACGGAAGCCTCCCGTTACCATCAAATGACAATTAACTTCCTGACGGATCTTTTCGGCAAAGTCAAGGAAATAGGCTTCGCGGGCAACTGTTGATGCTTTACGTTTCTCTGCTTTTACCCCAGCCATTGCGGGTGCTTCATAGGTTCCGCCAGAAACTTCAATAATATCGATCCCGGCTGCATCCATCGCCTTAAAAACATAAATAACGTCTTCTTCACTAATGCCACCGCGCTGGAAGTCTGCCGAATTTAATTTCACTGAAATAACAAAATTTTCAGAAGTTGCTGCACGTACCGCCTTATAGGCTTCTAGCAAGAATCGACTGCGGTTTTCAATACTACCACCCCACTGGTCTTGACGTTTATTGGTCAGTGGCGATAAAAACTGGCTAATCAGGTAACCATGTGCCCCATGTAACTGCACGCCTTCAAATCCCGCCTTTTCACAAATAGCAGCTGAAGTCGCAAAGCGCTGGATAATATCTAAAATTTCATATTCACGCAGTTCACGTGGCGTACCGAAACTCATCACCAGTGCTGGACTGAAAGGTACAGCTGAAGGTGCTACGGTTTCTTTATTCAAGCCTTTTGGGCATTGACGTCCAGGGTGAGATAACTGTACCAGTTGTACCATACCATGACGTTTTCCGACATTCGCCCAGGCTTTTAACTTTTCCAGGTCACGTTCAGTTTCTATTACCACTACACCGGGTTCATTCTTGGCACGAAAATCCACCATGACATTACCTGTAATCGCACAGCCTAAACCACCTTTGGCCCAAGCTTCATATAACTTTAAATGGGCCTGATTAGGTTGGCCTGCATCATTGGCCAATGCCTCACTCATGGCACCTTTAATGATACGGTTTTTAAACTGGGTATTACGGATCTGGATGGAATCGGCCAATTGTGTCATGTACTTTCCTAAAATGTTTATCTTATTTTGTATGTGTTATAACCTAACTTGCCATAATTGACAATTCATATTGTCAAATGGATACAAATTTTATTTTTAGATATTAGGGGGTAGTCTTAAAAAAATCATTTTAAATTTTGGGATCGAAAGCATCTCGGATGGCTTCACCGATATAGATGAGCAAAGACAAGACAATGGCTAAGGTCAGAAACCCGGACAAAGCCAACCACGGCGCATTGATATTATTTTTGCCCTGCAGCAATAATTCACCCAAAGAAGCGGTTTCAGGCGGCAAACCATAACCTAAAAAGTCCAGTGCAGTTAGTGCGCTGATGTTGGCGGTCAGCATGAAAGGAAGTTGTGACAGACTGGAACCTATGACATTCGGCAAGATATGCCGAAACATGATCCGGCCATGCCCTGCTCCAATGCTTCTTGCTGCCCAGACATATTCCAGATTTCTGGCTCGTAAAAATTCGGCGCGCACCATCGACACTAGTGTCGTCCAGCCAAAAAACAGCATGATCACAAATAGCCAGTAAATATTTGGACTAAACACACTGACCAGAATCATGACCATAAACAGCATCGGCAGGCTGCTCCAGACCTCAAGTGCACGTTGCCCGATCAGATCAATCCAGCCACCATAATAGCCTTGAACTGCCCCAACCAGCACACCTAATCCTGCTGACAGTAAAGTTAATGCAAAGCCAAACAGCAAGGAAATACGCAAGCCATATAAAATACGTGCTAGCACATCCCTTCCCTGATCGTCTGTTCCTAGCCAATTTTGTCGGCTTGGAGGTGAAGGTACTGGAATATCGAGTGCCAAATTGGGTGTGTCATAGCCGAAGTGGATCACCGACCAGATTGCCCAGCCTTTGGCATTAATCAGCTGCTGTACCGTAGGATCCTGATACTCGGCTTCAGTTTCAAAGACACCCCCAAAAGTCGTTTCAGGATATGACTTTATTACTGGCAGATAATAGGAATCCTCATACTTGACCAGTAAAGGCTTATCGTTAGCGATCAGCTCAGCACCAAGTGACAAGATAAAAATAATGGTAAAGGCAATGAAGCAGGCAAATCCGGTTTTATTATTTTTAAAACGTTGCAGGCTGGCGCGTAGCATTGGTGACATTATTTTGACCCTCGCGAATCAAAATGGATCCGGGGATCAATCACCCGATACAGCACATCACTGATCAAACGCAGCACCAAGCCCAATAAGGTAAAAATAAACAAGGTTCCAAAAATGACCGGATAATCCCGCTGCAGAATCGCTTCAAATCCCAGCATGCCCAAACCATCCAGATTAAAGAGGATTTCAATAAACAGGTTCCCGACAAATAAAATACCGAGCAAAGCTTCTGGCAAACTGGCAACCAACACCAGCACAGCATTGCGCAGTACATGACGGTAGAACACTGCTCTGTCCTGTAGTCCCTTCGCTCTTGCTGCCAGCACATATTGTTTACTGAGTTCTTCCATAAAGGAAAATTTCACCAGATAAGTCAGCCGTGCAAAACCGCCGAGTACCATAGCCAGTAGCGGCAAAGCCATATGCCAAAAATAATCCTGAATTTTTCCAAAGAGGGATAATTCAGCAAAATTTTCCGAGCTTAACCCTTGTAAAGGAAACCATTGCAGATAGGAACCACCTGCAAAAAATACAAGCAGCAAAATGGCAAAGATAAAGGCTGGAATAGCATAGCCCACAGCCAGCAGCAAAGACGTCGTTTGATCAAACAGGCTGCCATGCTTTTTGGCCTTCTGGATGCCAAGAGGAATAGAGACCAGATAAATGAGCAAGGTACTCCAGAAACCTAGAGACAGTGAAACTGGCAATTTTTCCCAGATCAGTTCAGTCACAGCTTGGCCTTTAAAAAAGCTCTGGCCTAAATCAAACTGGGCATAGCTTTTCAACATTTCCCAGAAACGTAAATAAACCGGCTGATCAAATCCATACTGAGTCTTGATCTGCTCCAGCATTTCGGGCGTCAGGCCTTGCTGTCCCTGATACTGCAAGCCACCGATCGCCAAATTATTTGCATGCTGTGCCTGATAGATGGCCTGTTCCACTGGACCACCCGGTGCAAGCTGAATCACCACAAAATTGATTAGTAAAACCATCAATAATGTCGGAATCATAAGAAGCAAACGTTTGACGATATAAGTGCTCATGGCACTCCCCAAAGCTGGAAATCTAGCGATATTTTAAGTACGGCGCCACTTGTCTGGCTTTAGCTGCATCCACCCACCAGTAATCAATACCCGCAGAAAGCTTGGGCTTGATTTTAGGCTGCTGATATATATTCCAGTAAGCATACCAGTATTCACCCGTACCATAAGTCGGAATATGATAATAACCGGCTCGCAATAAACGATCTAAAGCTCGGCTACTATAAATCAGCTGCTCCCGGCTTTGTGGTTGAACCACCTGATCAATCACCCGATCAATCACCGGATTTTGAATACCGGCATAATTATAATTGCCAGGCTGACGTGCCGCCTGACTACCCCAAAACTGTTTCTGTTCCTGCCCCGGTGTCAGCGATTGCGGCATAGTATCCACAATCATATCAAACTGATAATTTCTAAGGCGCTCATAGTACTGAGCCGTTTCCACCATCCGAATGTACGCCTGAATTCCTAAACGTTTCAAATGGCGTAGATAAGGCATTAGATGACGCTGCTGTTCAGCCTGATGCAACAGAAATTCAATCTGTACAGGTTTACCTTGAGCAGTCACCAGTTTTCCCTGCTGATAACGGTAACCGGCATTCAATAAAATTTGTCGCGCCTGTAATAAATTTTTGCGGTTAAACCCGGAGGCATCTGATTGCGGATAATGCCAATCCTGTAATACCGTCTGACGTTGCACCGGATGCAATTTAGATAAATTTGGCTGTAATATTTTCAGCTCTTGGGCACTCGGCTTGCCTGTAGATGCCAGTTCACTGTTACTAAAAAAGCTGTTGAGACGCTGATATTCCCCATGAAACAAGGCTTTATTTAGCCATTCAAAATCATAGGCCAGAGTTAAAGCTTGCCGGAAGCGGATATCGGCAAAGGGCTGACGCCGCATATTAAAAATCAGGCTTTGGGTTGGAATCGGATTGTGATGGTGAAAACGATAGGTTTTGATCTGGCCTTGCTCTACCGCAGGAAAGCGATAATCACTTACCCAGCGGTTAACCTGTTTTTCTTCATGCAGTGTGAACTGGCCCGACTTAAAAGCTTCAAACTTGATTTCCGGACTACGGTAATAACGATACTGTATGCGATCAAAATTATAACGCCCACGATTGACCAGCAGATCTTTACCCCAGTAATGCGGATTACGTTTATAAGAAATACTGCGTCCTGCATCAATACGTTCAATCACATAAGGCCCAGAACCCAAGATCGGTTTCAGGTTAATGTCTTTGAAATTACGCTTTTGCCATTCCTGCTGAGAATAGATCGGCATCTGAGTCACAATCATGGCCATTTCCGGATTATGGCGAGATTTAAAACTAATCTTAACTTTTGAAGGTGACAGGACTTCGGTTTTTTTAATATCTGCCAGATACATCTGTAAGCCAAAATTAGACTGGGTCTGGTACAGATCAAAACTGTATTTCACATCTTTAGCCGTCACTGGCTGACCATTACTGAATCTGGCCTTAGGATTTAAATGGAAAATAATATAAGCAGTCTGCTTTGGATCGAAACTGACTTTCTCCGCCAGCAGAGGATAATAAACGCCGGGCTCATCCAGGGATTTCGACATAAGGCTGTCAAAAATATAATTAATCCCTTCAGTGACATTCCCCTTACCATTCATGCTGTTCAGATTATCAAAACTGCCATCGGCTGCCTGAATAAGAATGCCGCCTTTGGGCGCTTGCGGATTGGCATAAGGCAGAGATTTAGCCTGTGCATATTTGGGTGCACCATGCAGTGCAATATAAGGTGTCGTAATGACTGCTGCCCCGCTAGAACTGATGATCCAAGGGGCAGCAAGAATCCATAAGACATGGACGGGATTAAACAATTTCACGATCCAGAAATTAATTTGGAACCTTAATCACATCACCAATACGCAATTGAGTATTGGGTTTCAGCTCATTCATTTCTGCCAGCTCATTGGTTGCCATACCATAACGGGATGCCAGACCAATCAAGGTATCGCCACGCTTCACCTTGTATTCAGTGACCAGCTTTGGAAGCTGAAGCGTTTGGCCCACACGTAAACCAGCACGTGGACTAAGATTATTCAGGCTCGCCAGATCAGTAACGGGTACTCCTACACGATTGGCAATCGCAATCAGTGATTCTCCGGATTTTACCGTATAGGATTCTGTCGCCTTAGAAGAGGCAGATTTTGTTGCGACTTTTACTACCGGCTCTTTTTTGGCAATCTGAATATCTTCATTAATTTTTAAACGCTGTCCAATCCGCACATTGCTATTGGTGCTTAGGCCGTTCAGGTCTGCCAGATAACGTAATTGTAGATGATATTGGCGGGCAATCGAGCTTAAGGTTTCACCAGATTTCACGATGTGAGTATCTGATTTGACATTGTTTTCCTGAGTCTCGGTGACCACTTCCTGCACAGGTTCAGGACTACCAGATAATTTCAGATGCTGACCCACACGCACATTGGCACTACGGGAAATATTGTTCAGGTTGGCAATCTGATCCATCGACAGATTATATTTTGCTGCAATCCCGGTCAGCGTATCACCCGATTGAACCGTATAACTGTCAGGAACCTGACTACCGGCCGGAATCTTGATGGTCTGACCAATGCGTAAGCCGCTGTTTGCAGACAGGCCATTTAACGCTGCCAGTTCAGATACCGTCAATTTACTTTGATTGGCAATGCTGTACAGGGTTTCACCACGTTTGACCTGATAGCTTTCTGTTGGCGTATGATCAACCTTAACGTTCTCAAACTTCTGTTCGATTTTTTCGGTTTTCTTGCTGCTCGCAGTCAGTTCATCAACTTCATTGAGAGGAACATTAATCTTCTGTCCGATCATCAAACTGCTACCCGCGGTTAAACCCGGAGTTAGTGCAGCAAGTTCTGCATTCGACAATGCGTAGCGATCTGCAATCAGTTTCAGATACTCACCACGTTTAACGGTATAGGACTTGGTCTGGACTTTGACAGTTTCGACTTTTTTGCTGTCTTCAACTTTCGCTTTGCTGGTACTTTCTTTTAGGGAAAGCTTTTGCCCCACAAATAAACCACTGGTCGTACTCAGATCATTATAATCAGCCAACTGTTTAACACTCAGGCCGAACTGGCTGGAAACGCTGGTCAAAGAATCATTGGCCTGAACCACATAACTTTCCGGTTTCTCTTTGGCTTTCGGTACTTCCTGTACTGGGTTGGCATCATAGAGATAAATTGTGGTGCCCACATATAATGTAGAGTTTGGATCAATCTGGTTCCATTTCGCGACATCACGCCAGTTCACGCCATTCTTCGCTGCAATCAATGCCAGATTATCGCCCGGTAAAACCTTATAGGTACTGCGCTTACCTTTCGGTGCCACAACCACAACTTCTGAATCAGTTTTTACATAGTTTTTGCCCTGATTGAGTCGAGCTTCAACTGAATCTGCACTGGTGTTTACAGCGACTTCTTTCGGATATGAGAATCCTTTGGTCAGTTCCTTGCCCTGCTGCTCGGCAATAGACTGACTGGTCTGAATTGCAGTCAGTTTGATCTTGCCATCATAAGGGTCAACAATTTCTGTGCCTGCAGGTGCCAGTGCTTTCAACTCTTCAATGACCTGTGCCTGTTCAGCTGCAGTCGCCACAGGTTGTAAAAGCTCATCCACGGTCTTATTAATTTCTTCTGCTGACACCACTTTCTGGATTTGCTGACGTTCAGCTGCGGTAATTGGTGGCTCGACCTGGATAGGCTTCACTGAAGCAACTGGCGTCACAGCAACCGGAATACGTGGCGCGCTTGGAATAGGCAATTCACTTTTTGCCGCAAATTCAGCAAGTGCTTCGGAACCACGTGGTGTGCTGACCCGTTTGGTGGTTTGTGCAGTTAGATTAGGTGTCGTCGTGGTTGACACTGCTGCTGGTGCAGTCGTAGCTGGCTTTGGTGATGTAGTCGCAGTTGGAGCTTTAGTTGCTGTTGCAGTCTTAGCAGTCGTAGTGGCAAGCACCGGCGGAGTCTGCTTGGCAGGTACGATGGTGGTACTGGTTGATGCTGGTGCTACAGTTGGATTTGGAGTTACTGTAGTGGTCGTTTTAGGCGAGTTACTGACAGTACCTGCCCATAAGCCGCTTGAACTAGACTGCAGTTTTTTCAGTTTTCCATCAATCGATGGACTTAAGTCAGCCGGAATCAAAATACGGCGCGGACTTTCCGGATCAATACGATCACCACGATGCCCCGGGTTAAGCTGATACAGTTCAGCACGGCTTAAACCGGTAATGGCTGCAATCTCATTTAAATTGGCTGCACCGACAGTCACTTCACGAAAGTGAGGACGGTTGGCAATTGGTGGCAAACTCACGCCATAAGTACCCGGATTTTTCACAATCTGCGCAACTGCCAGGAAACGCGGCACATAGTTCATGGTTTCCTGAGGCAGTTTCAAGGACCAGTAATCGGTAGGCAAGCCTGCGGCCTTATTACGGTTAATCGCCTGCTGGATACGGCCTGGACCGGCATTATAAGAGGCCAAAGCCAATTCCCAGGAACCAAACTGGTTATATAAGCTGCCTAGAAACTCATAAGCCGCACGAGTCGACTCAACGACATCACGACGGCCATCGTAAAGTGAGGTTTGTTTCAGACCATAAATACGGCCAGTACTTGGAATGAACTGCCATAAACCTGCTGCTGCTGCACTACTGGTCGCCGCCGGGTCATAAGAACTTTCAATGATCGGTAATAAAGCCAGCTCTGTAGGCATGCCACGGCGTTCTGCTTCTTTCACCGTATAATAGAGATAGCGCGATGCACGGGCACTCAGGCGGTCCAGATAAGGCTGACGGGAAATAAACCAGCCACGCTGTGCATCAATACGCGGATTCCAGGTATTCAGATCCATCTTGAAACCCACGGTCATCCGTTTCCAGATATCACCATGCTTCAAAATCAGTAAGCGGTCACCTTCAACCGCACGCATATCCGTTGCAGAAAGTAAATCTTCCAGCCCATCCAAACTGCTTGCATCTAGATATTGTGAGCCAACCTGCTTGCTTGACGCTTTTTGGGTCGCACTTTGTGTAGAAGAACAGCCCGTCAGTCCCAAGGAAGCGAGTGCCGTTCCAAGTACAGAAAATTTTAAAAATGTTGGTAATGCAGGCTGCCACAAAATTGCGGTTGGTTTATACATAAAGAAATCCAAACAATTCGTATATAAATTTATTTTTTAGATATGCCATTGTAGTGAAGCATGTCGTGGACACAAGGCATTAATTTACCCCGATTTCACGTTAAATGTTACAAGAAATTAAAAAAACTGGTGCATCTAGACGCATCAAGCGTATTTGCGTTATACAATATCCGCTTCAGCAAGTTCTTTTTTGATCGGATTTTAATTTATGTCTCACACTATCACGCTATATGTTGATGGCGCCTGTCGCGGCAACCCGGGTTTAGGCGGTTGGGGTGCGTACATAATTAGCGAACAGCAGGAACACAAAATTTGCGGTGGCGAAGATCATACCACCAATAATCGCATGGAGCTGACCGCAGCGATCGAAGGCATCCAGTTCTGTCCAAAAGATGCCAAGCTGGTCATTTATACCGATTCCAATTATGTCAAACAAGGCATTACCGAATGGATTCATGGCTGGAAAAAGAAAAACTGGAAAGACGTTAAAAATCCGGATCTATGGCAAAAACTGGATGCCATTTGCCAAGGTCGGGATATTGAATGGCACTGGGTAAAAGGCCATGCCGGACATCCTGGCAATGAAATGGCCGATCAACTGGCTAATCAGGGCGCAGATGAAACCTTGAAAAAATCCAAATCAGTTACTGCAATCACTGAAAATAAAAAAAAATCTGAACCTGACTGGCTTCTAGACGACCCTTTCGGGCTGGATCTTGTCGATAGTGAAGAAGAACTCGAAGAGAGCATGGAAATGGCCGAAGAAAAAATGGAACGGACTGAAAATTTAGAAACAATTGAAAATACCGATGAGTCTGCTTCAGTCACTTCAGATTCAACCGAACTACATCCGCAAATTGTGATTACACCGCCGACCTTAGAGCTGCATGGCCCCCGTCAATTGATTCTGGATACGGAAACCACCGGTTTCTATTATCAGGATGGTGACCGGATCATTGAGGTGGGTGCGATCGAAATGATTAACCGGAAACTTACCGGCAGCTCAATCCATATTTATATCAATCCGAAAAAACCGGTTGGTGATTCGGTGAATGTCCACGGTATTACCGACGAGTTCCTGCAAGACAAGCCGCTGTTTGAAGAAATCTCACAGGTACTGTTTGACTATCTGCAAGGTGCCGAAATTATTGCGCATAACGCGACCTTCGATATGAACTTCCTGGATATGGAATTCAAGCGTGCAGGCTTTGTCGCACTTTCTGAAGTTTGTGAAGTAACCGATACTCTGGCAATGGCCAAATCCAAGCATCCTGGACAGAAAAACTCTCTAGATGCCCTCGTGCGTCGTTATGAAATTCCACAACGTGACCGTACCTTCCACGGTGCCTTGCTCGATGCGGAAATTCTGTCCGATGTTTATCTGGCCATGACCGGTGGACAGGTCTCTTTTGATATGGATGCCCTGTCACATACCGAAGAACAAGGTGGCAGTTCAAGCACTGTGAAAATCGAAATTGAATTGCCTGTGATTCTTCCATCAGATGAAGAACTTGCCGAACATGAGAAATGGGTCAAACAATTTGAAGAAAAGCATGGAACGCCTTGCCTTTTTGCAAAATAAAATCTAAATTTCAAGCAGTAATTTCGCTTTTAAAATACAGTTCTTCAGTTATAGTAATTCCAAAGAGGCCCCGTCCGATAAAGCGGGGCTCATATATAGAAAATACTCAAGGAAAGGTGCAGATCCATGTCTTACCAAACCTCTATACATTTTGATCCAACAGCTTTACTGATAATAAAAAATGAGGTTGATAACTCGATCAAGTTAGTCGAATCAGCAGTAAGCACCTTGGTAGAAGATCAAACTTTACCTTTTGGCATTGACGATGCATTAAATCAGTTCGAACAATGTGCACAGGTACTGGCACTGATTGATATGCCGAATCTGGCACAAATTGCTCAATATTCAGCAGAACTGATGCGCAAGATTATGGGGAATCCGGCGCAGGTCAACACTCAGGATGTGATCGCATTGAGTGAAGGCACCACCATGCTGAAACGCTATATCGAATTTATCTGCTTGCGTGAAGTGAAAATTCCGCAGTTCCTGCTCGATACCCTGAACCGTCTGGAACTTGCGCTTGGTAAACCATTGACGACCGAAGGTCAGCATATTGAACCTTTGCTTGATCTGATTACTCCAGACTTCCAGTTACCCCAAGTACCAGGTCTGGAAAAATCCAAATATGTGCAACGCCTGTATAAGCTGTCTCTTAACAAACTGCTAAAACAGGAAGAAAGCGAGATGGATCTGCAAGCGATCAAACTGGTCGGTACTTATCTGGCAGGTCTTTCAGCAAATCATCCAAGCAAGCAATACTGGCATCTGGTGCATGTTGCTTTTGATAATATTGATCACCTGCTCATCAATGAACCACGTTTACGTACTTTAATCAGTATTGAACGCAACATGGCACAGTACTTTAGTTCAGCCGACAGCTTCAAAGCCTCTCTGTCTGATCTGGCAAATGTATTGAGCTTATGTATCAGTCAGGAAGATGCAACTGCACAGCAAATCCGTAGCCAGCTGAATATTGGTGATGATCTACTGACAGATATGCAACTTCAAGTATTTAGCCGTCACCTATATGGTCCGGACTTTGAAACCATGCATACTATTAGCGAGCTGGTGACTGCGGAAATGACCCAGATCCGCAATGATATCGAATACAACTATCAGCACATGACACCTGAAAAAACGCAGGAACTCCAGACTCAGCTGAATAGCTTGGCCAATATCTTCAAGGTTCTGAACCTGAACGAAGCCTATCATGATTTAAACCGTCAGGCAGCTTCACTCAGCCAGGCAGATATTCTGAAAGATGAGTCTTTTGCCCAGCAGTTGATGAATGTGATTCTATCCGCGATGAACTCGATTGGTGTATTGGAACGTCACCATACTTCGAGCCGTCTGCAGCTACGTGTGAATAACATGAATATCTCGCTGGATCGTCTGGACGAAGCACATAACGCTTTGTTGAATGAAACCAAGGCACTGATTGAATTGTCTAGCCAGATTCTGACTGATTATCTGCAGGATCAGGACCTGGCCAAACTTGAACCTGTACCCATCCAGTTCTGCGAAATTGGCGGTGCCATGCTGTTCCTGAATGCTGAACATGTGAAAGCTGCATTCAATACAACTGCCCTGTTTATCAAAAACCGTATTGAACAGTCGGTTGCATTAACACCAGCAGAAATTCATCATGCGCTGGATGCATTGGCTAGTGCCGATATGATGATCGATAACTTAAAGAATAAACAGCCTGTATTACAGTCCATGTTTAAGGTAGCATTAGACAGTAGTGAAAAACTGAAAATCGTTGCCTAATGTCTAAAAAATTATCACTTGCTTATATTTTCCAGCAGCAACAGTTGCTGGTCGACCAACACTTTCAACTGCCTCGAGTTGAAGCTCTGGCAAGTGATTTGCTGCTGAATCCGGGTGATCAGGTGATTGCCCGTGATCTTCTTCCAGATGAGCCAACTCCTGAAGGCCTGCAACTGGTTCCGATCCGTCAATTATTACAGTTCTGGAATGTTCAGCAATTTGAACAGGCCAGCCGTGCTGTGCAACTACTGGAATGGCGCCGGAATCACAAGTTCTGTAGCCACTGTGGCACCCCGACTGAAGCCCATGCTGTTGAATATGCCATGGTTTGCCCAGCCTGCCATTATCGTCAGTATCCAAGGGTGCAACCTTGTGTGATTACTGTGATTACCCGTGGTGAAGATGAAATTTTGCTGGCTAAAAATGCACGTAATACCAAAAGCCAGATGTATGGCCTGATTGCCGGATTTGTCGAAGTTGGGGAAACGCTTGAAGAAGCGGTACGTCGCGAGACGCTGGAAGAAGTCGGCTTGAAAGTGAAAAATATCCAGTATCTGGCTAGTCAGCCCTGGCCCTTCCCGAGTAATCTGATGATTGCCTTCAAAGCAGAATATGCTGGCGGTGAGCTGCAATTGCAGGAAGAAGAAATTAGCGATGCGAAATTTTTCAAGTTTGATCAGTTGCCGGAAATTCCGTTTAAAGGCAGTATTGCCCATGCCATGATCATGCATGTGACTCAAGGTACACCGGTCGCAGATGATACCCGTGAATGGCTCTAAGGTTTTCAACTAAAAAAGCCCGGTTTTTATACCGGGCTTTTTTGTGGGAATTACCAAAATCACAGATCTTCACTTAAAAGCATCTTCTAGTGCCCACATCACACGCGGCTTGGTTTCAAAGAACCGGCTAAACAAACTGGACAATGAACCAATCATTGTAATATGGCCCAGTTTCGGAATCGTAATCAGCTCGCTATGATTGCCATGGTCTTTTAATACCCGATCCAGATCCTGACTGTTAAAATGGCCGACAATATTGTCCCGCTCTGCCATGAACAGATAATGTTTGGTGGAGGTATTTTCCACAAAATAATATGGCATCACCTGCTGATACGGAATCGACTGGTCAAAAGCATCCGCACAGATCGGATCATCTTTATAGTCAAAATGATACGGTCCTGCCAGACCAATAATGGCGCGGATTTGTTCCCGCTCAATCATGGCCTTTTGTGGATGGTATAGCGCTGACATGACATTAAATGCCCCAGCTGAATGTCCCATCAAGACCAGATTTTCCGTAGAAACATTTAACTGGCCTGCATGCTGCTGCAAATGATTCAGCAACAGATGCAGGTCATTAATATAGATCGGGAAAATGTGTTCAGGCGCTAGGTGATAGTTCATCACCACCACATCATAGCCTTCTTTGGCAAAGGCCTCGCCAATGAAATGGTAATCCTTTTTATCACCGTGCAGCCAGGCACCACCATGGACAAAGACAATCAGGGGGCGATGCGCTAAAGGCTGATGACTTAAAAACAGATCAAAACGTTGACGGGCATTTAAGCCATAGGCTAACTGGGTTTCAACACTATAACCCTGTTTTGGGGTTAAACGGTTCAGCGCATAACTGCCAAAATCATAGATCCGGAAATCTTTATAACGTTGCTGGACTTCAAGGATCTGATCTGACAGCTGCGTTTTAAATTGACCGACCTTATGGAACATCGGTTGGTTCAACTGTATCAGGATCAATGGCGACTGGAGTCTGTTCAACACCCGACTGTGCATAAGATGCAGGCGCTGCAAAATTCTGGTTAGTATTATAACCAGAGCGCTGATCCACGTTGTCGATGAGCGTGACAATTTTAGTGATATTCCCCACTTGTTGCAGCACCTGATTCAGGTCATCGATTTCTGCACTATTCAGACGTCCCATCACATACAGCACACCATCTTCAGTATGCACATGCACTTTACTGTCAGATACCACCGGTGCTTTCATAATCAGGCCACGGGTATTCGCCGTCACGGCGGTATCCTGCATGATCGTAGTGTAGCTGCTCTGGTTACCCACAGTGATAAAGTTATGCACCGCTTTGACGTCACTCATGGATTTGACATTATCTTCTGCCAATTGCTTGAGATGCGCATCCGGCACCTGTCCGGTCAACAGGACATTGCCATGGAAGCTTTCAATATTGACCCTTGACTGTTTAAAACGTGAATCTAGTTTATAAAGATTAATTTTTGCAGTACGTACAATAGAAGAATCGATAAATACCTGTCCTAGCGTCCGAGCTCCATTTTCGGTACCTACAGGAGCCGTACCAGTACCGCTAGAAATAAAGCTGGCACAACCCGATAAACTTGCGACACACAGCATTGTTATTGCAATACGCTTAACCACTCAGCAAGACTCCTTAATTTTAATCAGTCTTATTTCAATATAATAATCTGTTTTTTCAAGGCCAGATGTTCTTCATCATACTTGAACTTTCCCATGATGCTGCAAATTTTATCTACCGCATCAGATCTTATTTTATTCAAAGATTAATAAACTCTTGATCAAAAGTAAAAGCATTTTCAAACCAGTGCAGATCATAAGGGTATTGAGAAAAATCATGCTGTATGGTTTTTGCAAAATACCGATTAAAATCAAAACAAATCACATCAAAACGATAGTAATAATGTGCAAACTGTGGATTCTTTTGAATAAAACATACAGCCGTTTGTAGGACTTTTCGTTGCTTGGCAGAGGAAACCGATTCAAAAGCCAATGCATAAGCTGTTTTAGCCCGTGCTTTTACCTCGACAAAGACCAGTTCCTGCTCACGCTGCATGACCAGATCAAGTTCACCATAGCGACTATGCCAGTTTCTGGCAATGAGCTGAAAGTCTTGTTGCTGCATTAGTTGGGCAGCTTGTTGTTCTGCCCATGCACCTAATTGTTTCTGCATCGTTGACCCTTATAGTGCCTTGAGACCTTTGGCACTCTGCTGAAAACAGGACGGCGTACGTTGTATGCCCTGATCCGATACCCGAATCATTCCAGTACGACCCTGGAATTCAATATTGCGTATTTTTTTATTGTTTAAATAATACTGGGTGATTTGCCAGGCATCCCCACCAAAAGCAATCAAACGCTGATAGGACATATTCACCGGTGCCTGTTGATAAGCCTGCATCACATCAGGCCAGTTAGCAAAATAAAGTACCGGCACATCGCAGAACTTGATGCCTCGTGGCGGAGCATGCTGTTCATTAATTGCATTCGCGACTGTGTAAATCCGTTTATGTCCTAAACCCTGTAAGGATGCCAGCCAGTCCGCATTGCCGAGCAATAGGATCCCCTGCTTGCTCTTCAGAAAAAATGGCGGCTTCTGGATCATTTCCAGTTGCAGCTCACTCTGGCTAAGTAGTGACATTAGCAAGAGTTCATGTTCTGACTCACTGCCCGGTTGACGCAGCACAAACAGTTGCTGAATCCCATCTAGCGCAATCTGCTTCTGTAATGCAGCTGCATCTTCTTTTTTCGACAGGCTAAATTGCCAGATATTTGGGGCCGTAAGATTACTTTCATTCAAACTCAGTGTACGAATCTTGGGTTTAGACTGCACCAGTTGCTCTACATCCTGACGTGCCAAAGGACCAATCACCATTTGTGTCTTTTTACTGACATGCTGTTTGAGTAGCTGAGAGATTTTTTTCTGGTCTGAATTGGCCCATTTCAATGGTACTTTCTGTCCGGACGCCGTATATGCACTGAGAAATCCTTGCTTGATACTCGAAGCAGCTCGCGCCAAGGGGCCGGTTTCAGGTAGAATAATCAGCACTTCCGCTTGTACGCTGCTGACGCAGACCAGTAACCCCAAGCCCAAAATTTTATTTTGAATCTTCCATTTTTTATTATTCGATTTATTCCACATGGAGAAACCTATGAGTGCTCAGTTATTTGTTGTTGCGACTCCAATCGGGCACTTAGATGATATTAGTTATCGTGCAATTAATGTATTGAAATCGGTGAGTCTTATTGCAGCTGAGGATACACGAACTTCTGCACAATTACTTAAACACTTTAATATTCAAACACCTTTGACAGCCTGTCATGAACATAATGAAAGCAACAAGATTGATCAGCTGATTCAACGCCTGCTCAATGGTGAAGATATGGCATTAATCAGTGATGCAGGTACACCACTGATTAGCGATCCAGGATTCAAGTTTGTCCGTGCTGCGCAAGAACATAATATTCGTGTGGTTCCTGTGCCGGGTGCATGTGCTGCAATTGCCGCATTAAGCGCAGTAGGTTTACCGAGTGACCGTTTCAGCTTTGAAGGTTTTTTACCGTCTAAACAAAGTCAGCGACTCTTGACTCTGGAAAAACTGAAAGATGAAACCCAGACCTTAATTTTCTATGAAGCACCACACCGCATTCTGGAATGTGTTAAAGATCTGGCAGCGGTATTCGGTGCAGAGCGTCCTGTCGGTTTTGCCCGTGAAATTACCAAGACCTTTGAAACCATCAAGAAAATGACACTGGGTGAACTGGTTGAATTTGTTGCCAATGACCATAACCAGCAAAAAGGTGAAATCGTACTGTTGATTGGCGGTTCTATCGAAGAGAAAGATCTGGATCAGGAAAAACTGGATAAATTGTTACTGCGTTTATTACAAGACCTGTCTGTCAAAGCAGCTTCACAACTGGCTGCAGATTTGACTGGGATCAAGAAAAAAATTGCCTATCAACGTGCTTTGGAACTAACCTCTGCTAACGATTAATTTTTCTTTACTCATAAAAACACCACAATCAATGTGGTGTTTTTTTATTTGCTAATATCAAGTGCAATTATTCTCTTGCAACGGATTCATCAGCTGGAACTTCAGTAATACGGCCACCACTTGCCAGAAAAGCTGCAATTTCATCCTCAAGTGCCTGACGTTTTTTCTGCTTAGCAGTTACAGTCAAAGTTTCAGCTTCTAATACGTCTGTATCATTCACAACTTCTTCGCTACTTGCAGCACCTTTTTCTGCTGCTTTTGCTTCATCGTCGTCGATTACAGGATCTTCTACATCATCATAATCATTTACGTCTGTCATTTTGCTCTCCCCACAAACGGCTTCGCTTTTATCTATTGAACCAAGCTTTAAATTAACTGAAATTTAGCAATCTCTTTGGTCTTCGCCTAGCCCTAATTTTCAAAAAATCGTATCTTTTTTAAACAAAATAGTTACTCTTTATAGATGTTTGTTTAAAAAATTTACATTCGGCCACTAGGCTGAATAACGTGTATCTTTGAGTAAACTTAAACCATTCGCCTGAGCCATAAATGCATCTTTCAGGACTGCCTGTTGCTCTACCTGTTTCAGCCCGAAATTACGTGCCCATACCACTGGGAAAAACTCAGTAGTTTCCATCCAGCCAATCGCTGACATGCTATGCATCATCGCATCATTCTGGCCTTTACGACGATGCTCATAACGTTTTAAGGTCTGCACATGGGCCCACACTCCACGCACTTTGTCATGTAGCAACACCTCACAAAGTATAGCAGCATCCAGACAGCCGATATTAACCCCTTGTCCAGCAAGCGGATGAATCACATGCGCAGCGTCACCAATTAATGCTAAGCCATCTTGTACATACTGCTGTGCAGCACGAGCTTTGAGTGGGAATTTAGCTCGCGGTGTCGCTTCCAGCACTTCGCCCAGCATATGATAGCTTTCACGCGTCAATAGTTGAGTGAAGTCAGCATCTGATAATGCTGCATATTCATCGGCATAATCATCAGGTAATGTCCAGACTATGGATTGCCAGTGGCCTTGCTCTTCTTCTTTAAGACCTGCCATTGGCAGATAAGCCAAAGGACCGGTTTCCAGAAAAATCTGACGAGCCACATGCTGATGCGGCTGGGCTGTTCTAATTGCACAGCTGATTCCAGCCTGTTTATAGTCCAGTACATCGATATCGATAAAGGCTTGTTCACGTACAAAGGAGTTCGCGCCATCTGCGCCAATGACCAACTTGGTTTTGAGCTGGGTGCCGTCTGCCAGATGAATGATCCAGACATTTACACCACGTTCCACCCGGCTAACTTTGACCTGTGTGCGGTAATCTTGCACCTCTTCAAGCATCTTTTGCTGTATGGCCAGATTCAGGATACTCGGTTCTACCATCGAGCCTAGCGCCTGCTCTACAGAAGGTGTCCTTTCTGAAGAATGACCAAAGTTAATTTCACCGTAGCCATTTTTATTCCAGACCTGCATTCCAGTATATGGCTGCTGGCGTGCAAGTTTGTCCCACACACCCACGGTTTTTAATAAATGAATGGTCGCCTGACTTAAAGCCAAAACCCGCGGATTGGCTACGCTTAAAGTTTTGTCTGCATCCAGAATAGGCGCAGCATCCAGCACAGGAGCTTGCACACCACCTTGAGCAAGTAATAAAGCGGTCAGGCCACCTACTAGCCCACCACCAACAATGACAACATCTAATACATCAGAACTCGGATTCAGACTCATGCTTTTAACCCCATGGCATAGTTAGCGACCAGTGGCTTGATGCCAGGAATAGTATCAAAAGCAATCAGTCCGGTATTACGGATCAGTTTCAAGAATGGATTCTGATTACTAAAACCACGTACGACTGAATCACAGAACTTGATCACTCTTTGCTGATCATTCAAGCGGGATTTCTCATAGTCCTGTAATACCGCTGCATCACCTAAGTCTGCGCCTTGTGACTGCTGCTCTTTCAGGTAGCGCACCAATACATGCGCATCTCGCATACACAGGTTAAAACCCTGACCCGCTACTGGATGAATCGTATGTGCAGCATTACCCATCAAGACCACGCGGCCCACAGCCTGTTTTTCTGCTAATACTTGGGACAATGGAAAACTGAAGCGCTTGCCTGTTTTCTGGAATTTACCGGCACGATCGCCATAGGTTTCTTGTAAGGCGTTCAGGAAATGCTGGTCATTTTCCTCACCCAGCCATTCTCCTTCCGTTCCTTTCTTCACAGGCCAGACGACAGAACGACGATATTCACCTGGAAGTGGTAATAAGGCTAATGGTCCTAGGTGGCTAAAGCGTTCAAAGCCAACATGATTATGCGGTTTAGAAGTTTGAACGGTAGTGACAATGGCGACCTGATCATAGTCATGCTCTGAAGCCCCAATGCCAAGCGCTTTACGACAGAAAGAATCACGCCCATCAGCAGCAATCACCACTTTGGATTGAAGTCTCAATAAAGCATCACCACGTTGTGCTTCAAGATAAGCAAACTCAGCATCTTGAGTCAGAGAGCTGACCTGAACCCCATCAATCAGTTCAATGAGTGGTTCTTTTTTGACTTGAGTTAATAGCACACGACCTAGCCAGGCATTTTCAATCACTTGGCCAAAGCTTTCGACTTTTTCCTGTTCTGCAATTAAGCGCGCCTTACCAAAACTGCCCTGCTCAGTGATATTCACTTCAAGAATCGGCGTTGCATGTTCCTGCAAGGCATCCCAAAGCTCAAGTTCCTGATAAATCTGTACACTACGACGTGACAAGGCACTATTACGTGCATCAAAGCTGGAATGATAGGGTGCAAGGTTTACATCATCATAATCTGGATATTTGATCGCTTCCAAAAGTTTGACTGCAATATTGGTTTTGGCCAACATCAGCGCGAGACTCAAGCCGACCATACCACCACCGACAATGATGACTTCTTGTTGCATGCTGTAATCCTTTTAATATCGTATCTATATACATAGATACTTATAATCATGATGAATTTTATATTAGCCTAAAAAATTTCTTTTTTATAATAAATTAGGTAGCGGTTTCGAAGCGAAGTCTGCTTGTGGTTAATTTATAGCTAACCTCAACGGCCTACTTAAATTTTTCAAAATACAGAAGTGTCGTCTGCCTGATGAAAAGCAGAAGAATTTTGCACTGATTGTTAGGTTTAAAAGCTTGGCTTGGTATGAAATGATAAGGATGAGATCTGGATATATTTTTTTGAATTAACAATATTTATGTTTTTGAATTTATAAAGTATTTTTTATTTAACTTATTTAAAGTAAATACTCATTTTAAAAAATTTTTAAAAAATCATACGATGCAGGGCTAAAGCTTATATCGCATGATGATGTAAGGATTAACTTGCTTTCAATGTATAGGCATGGTCATTCAAACTTGCCAATATCTGAATAAATTGAGGAATGGTCTCGGCATTCAAGGTATAAGGATTGAATTCATCCAGATTATGTTCGGCAAAGAATCCAAAAATATCCTGATGGATATTGGCATATTTCATATGCCAGTCTGAGAAGAGTCGATCATTTACATCTTCAAAATACAGTACTTCACAATTTTTATGTCGAGGATCTTTCAAGATTTTTTTATAGAACAGATCTTCAATCTTGTTCCTATCTCCTTCCAGACATTGAACAAAGTAACCATTCCCATAATACAGAGCCCCAAAAATCGCATTACGTGAATTGAAATTCAACGCTTCTGTAAGAATATTGAATAGATCATTCATTGGATCTTCGCAATCATACAACTTACTAACATATAAAAGTCTTGCGTTGCTCATTGTCTACCTCAATATTTTAGATTATGTACATTACTCAATATTTTTCCGTTTAATATATATAACTGATTTTATAAAAATTTTCTATGATTATATACAAAATAATTTATCGAATAGTAAAATAACTTGAAAAATAAAATGAATTTTTATATAAATTCAGTCACTTGCTTTTAATATGCATTTTCCAAATATTTCTACATTAAAAAGCTTCAAAATTTTGCTATTTGAGATCTACCATCAAGTATCAGTTTTTTTACTTTCTAAATGCTCATGTAATTTGAGCACCAGATATCTTTGCCAGAACAGCAGCAAGCCAGCAAAAATGTAAATCAGCGATTTGTTCTCGATCAGTAGTGCAACCGCTACAAATACAATAGCAAAGATGAAGGAAAAGATTAAATGAGTCTTGCTACTCTACTTAGAAACGACAGTCTAAGTCGAGCTCAAGCAACTTATTAAGCATGGACATTCTTCTTCCTCTTTTCTCAAAATATTTTTAAAGGTTAACTGTTTTAAATTTCTAAACGATACAAAAAACATGCCTATTTAATAATCAATCCTGTAGTTTTTGACTTACAGTCATTCAAGTCCTTTACTACTATTTTAGTTAAATGAATTTTCATATGATGATTTCATCAGGAACAGGAAGTCCCACATAAGAATAACAATAGATAGGCACAAGGACGGTAAGGTACGACAGGAGTTATACCAAGCTAACCAATATGAAAAACCCCGGCAGGATGCCGGGGTTTTTTATTATCTAATGATTAAAAATTTGAAGATAATACTGAGGTTTCTAAACAGAAATCTTAGCAATTACTGCTAAATATATTTTTCATGTATGTATAGAAAATTCCCAAATTTTGGTGTGAAGTTGATAATGTATACGTGATCTTTGAATTAATTCATCAATGGTTTCTGGAATTTCTTTTATTAAGCTGAGTACTTTTACTTTTTATTAAACTTTTGAAACATATTTTAAAGGGGCTAATAAATAATAATAATTAATAAAAAATTCAATTTTCATTTATTTAAAATACTCTAGCAAACAATCGAATTCTCGTAAAATAGGCTACTTTTATATAAAAATAACCGTAATAATTTTAGATTAAATAATCAGTAATATTCACGGTCTTTCACTAGGTATATTTGTGAGACAAACATTGAGTATGATAGTTTAAATTAAATACTTTAATAAAATAATAACTATGCTTTATTCAGTGCAATTTCTTAGGGGGATTGCTGCCTTAATGGTAGTTATACGCCATACCTCCTTTAAAGGACAACAATACAATGTAGATGCGCTCCCGTGGTATCACATAGGCGGTTCTGGCGTTGATTTATTTTTCATCATCTCTGGCTTCATTATGTGTTATACAACATATAATAAAAAAGTTAATTTTTTAAATTTCATGAGAAACCGATTCATCCGAATCATTCCTCTTTATTGGGTTCTCAGTTTTTTTGCTTTAATCGTATTTCTGATTTCTCCAAATCTTATAAATTCATCTGGTGGTGAAACAGGAATTTTCGAATCCTTCTTCTTAATTCCGAATGGCAGTAAATTTTTAATCAATAATGGATGGACCTTAAGCTATGAATTTTATTATTATTTTATTTTTTCATTTTTCCTAATTTTTTTATTAAAAGACTTATATAAATATCTTTTTATCATTCTATATTTTTCAGTTGTTGTGGCTATAGGTTTAATACTCCAACCAAAATCTGAATTTCTGATGTTTTTAACCCATAATCTTTTGCTTGAATTCGCTTTAGGCGTTCTGGCATTTATCATTATAAAAAATACTAGTCTTTCCCGATTAATGTCTATATTTATGATTCTTATCGGAGCTTCCCTATTAGCCTATCAAAACTTTTATAAATTACCTGATTTCATCACCTTAAGGTCATTAAAAATTGGGATCCCAATGTTTTTCATTTTTGTTGGATGCGTAGCTTTAGAAGACTTAATCACAGAAACTAAATCACTAATTTTAAGATTTTTTAATCATCTTGGAGATTCATCTTACTCTTTATATTTGATTCATCCTTTTACTTTAAGCCCAGTTGCTATGGTTTTAAACAAACTCAATATATTAAACCCTTACCTATTTAGTTCTATACTTATTACCTCTTCGATCTTGGCAGGCTCTATTACGTATCTAGTTTTAGAAAAAAGGTTAATTAAATTAGGCAAAGAACCATTTAATTTCTTTAAGTATTTTTATCCGGTTGATAGAAAAAACTTATAGAGATTTTTTGATCACTTTATACGGTTTTTATCGATTTAAAATTTTATATAGGTTGACCAATTTAAAGACGAAAAACGGAGCCTAAGCTCCGTTTCTGTTAAATTTCCTTTATATCTTTTAGATTAACTAATCTGTTATAGAAATCAGTTAATTAAAAAAATATCAATGATTTCAATTAACTTTCAGTCAGTTAACGTACTACTCGAGCCTGAGACTCATGATGTACATCGCGTCGACCCAATTTTGTACCCGTATAAATCAGATACAAGGCAGACAAACCAACCAATACATAAATAATTCGAGATAGTGCGCTCATTTCACCAAAGATGGCAGCGACTAAATCAAAGTTAAACGCACCAACCAGACCCCAGTTGATGCCACCAATAATCGCTAAAGCATAAGCAATCCAGTCAAGCGTATTTAGTCTCATCATTTTTCTCCTGCTCTTCTTTGAGTTTATTTAAGGAACAGGTCAAGTATGAGAACGAAATCGGAATTAATATGTTGCTTTGATGCTAAAAACTCAATTGCTGTGTTGAATTCCTGTCATCTTATAATTCTCAATTTTAACAAAATTAATTTTATTTGAATAAGTCGCGATTAACGTAAGTAAATGTCTTGCTTGTTTCTCGATAGTATCTTTGTTCTATCTAGCTATTGGATAACTTATTTCTAAGAAAATAATTTACATTTTCTTAAAATTTTATAAATACTCATTTTAATATCAATAGATTAGAAAAATTAATGTCTTCAATAAGTCAATTTTTAGCTTTTTCCTATAAAGATAAAAAAGCCGATGCGATCATCGGCTTTTTTATATCTTTTATTTAAGCAGCACGTGCTTGAGCCATTAAGGCTTCAATATCTTCCACAGTTTTCACTACTTTTGCAGTTAGCACTAGTGGGCCATTTTTGGTAGCAACCACATCATCTTCAATCCGGATTCCGATGCCACGCCATTTCGCATCCACAGTTTCATCATCTGGCGCAATATAAAGACCTGGCTCAACTGTCACGACCATACCTTCTTCATATGCACGCCATTCACCGTTGGCTTTATATGTACCTACATCATGTACATCCATACCGAGCCAATGCCCAGTACCGTGCATATAGAACTGGCGGAAACTTTCAGTCTGGATAATTTCTTCAAGTTCCCCCTGCATAATCCCCAGATCAAGTAAACCTTGAACCAGAATGCGAACCGCCACATTATGCGGCTCTTTATAAGAATTCCCGATTTGAACAGCATTGATCGCAGCAATCTGTGCATCCAGTACGACATTATATAAAGCTTTTTGTTCCGGGCTGAATTTACCATTTACCGGGAACGTACGGGTAATGTCTGATGCATAAAACTGATATTCACAGGCAGCATCGATCAGAACCAGATCACCATCCTTCAGCTCTTTATCATTTTCCACATAATGCAGAATACAGGCATTTTCACCGCCACCGACAATACTGTTATAGGATGGTACACAGCCATTTTTACCAAAGATATAATTCAATTCAGCTTCTAAAGCATATTCCATCATGCCTGGACGAACTTTCTGCATAGCCAGTGTATGGGCTTCTGCAGAAATATCCGATGCAAGCTGCATCAGTTCAATTTCATTTTCATCTTTATGCAGACGCATTTCATCAACGATACGATCCAGCTGCATGATCTGTGCCGGTGCAGAATTACCACGGCGGCTTTCACCACTGGCTGTTGCAATCCATTTAGCTACACGTGCATCAAATTCGGCATTGTGCCCAATCCGGTAGAAAAGCTTGTCTTTGTTCTGAAGCTTGGTGAGGATTTCCTCATCCAGTAGATCAATCGCATAAGCTTCGTCCGCTTCATAATCATCAACGGCGCCATCCACTCCGGCACGATAGCCATTCCAGATTTCCATTTCACGATCACGTTCACGGCAGAACAGACTATAGGTATAGCCTTCTTCTTCAGTATCAAAAGTTTCAATGACTGCAACTGCTTCAGGCTCAGCAAATCCGGTCAGGTAAAAGAAACTGCTGTCCGCGCGGTATTTATAATCTGCATCACGATTACGCAGGGCAACCGGACTGGTGGCAATAATCGCGATACTACGTAATCCCATTTCCCCTGCGAGGATGTCACGACGTTCCTGAAAATCGGCTTGAGTCAGTTTCTTCATTACACCTTACTTCTTATCAATTACTACTGTTATTTAAAATTTGGTTCTGAAAACGGGTCAGATCAATTTACTATCATCTTCATGAGAAGACTCAGCAAAAAATATGCCGGTTTCAGAACCGTTTTTAATTTGTGTCTAGAACCGCTTGAACTTAACTCGGACGTTTCGGCGAGAAAATTTCAACTACAGATTGCGCTTCAGTTGCAGAAGCTGGAGCTGGTGCTTTTTGCGTGAATTTCTGCAATAAAGGTGTTTCTTCAACCTCTACTTTCTTGCGGCCAACGGACAGGCTTACCGGAATCAGACGAACAAACTCATACAGCTCCTGATAGCTTTCTTCACCTTCGGCATCGTTATCAGAATCTTCAAACTCAACTGCTGCAACATCTTGTAAATGTTCAATCAGTTCCATTTCATCATTACGGATATGACCTGAAGCCAGACCAAAACCAAGCACTACGCCTGCACACCAGTCAGCCAGAGCCTGAACGCGTTCTGCCAAGCTATGCTCATCATCTGGTAGTAATGGCAGATAATCCAGCTCATCTTCAGACAGCGCATGAAAGATGTCTTCTGCCTCACCTGTTAACAATTCTAATGCTTCAGGATTCAGTTCAGGGACATCTAGCGTTTCTAAAATCTGTACCCATTCATCACTTGTAGGTGCCTGAGTGACACAGACAATTCCAGTAAGCAAACCATGCAGTTCGCTTGGGCTAGAAATTTCTTCAATTGAAGAAAAATTGCGGTACCATTCTGACCAACCTGAAATATCGTCTTGCATTCGTTTATCCAATCTCTATACTGCTTTATATATTACCTTTGTTTGCAACACTGTGCGACCTCGATATGTTAGAAGAATTACAGCGTCTACAAGTGCATATTGGCGTTTTAAAAACGCGACTTGCACAACTTGAAAGTGAGAATACCAGTTTACGGGAGAAGCAAGAGGCTTCAAGCGTGCAACATGAAACTCAAATTGAACAAAAAAATAGCTTTATTGCGCAAAAACAACAAGAAATCCAGAACCTCGATCAGCAACTGACAGAATCACGTAATCAGTTTCAGCATTTAAACCAGGATGCTACAGCACTGGCAGATCGTTATAGCCGTCTGGAAAAAAGTTGTACTGATCTAAAGAACCGTTTTCAGGAAATTCTGGCTGAACGCAATGAATTGCGTGTGCTGAAAGAAAAGTTATTGCTGGAACAGCGTCATGCTCAACAAGAAATTCAGCGCCTGAATCAGGAATCTGAACGTCTTACCCAGAAAAATGAAAATGCCAAAGCTAAAGTTGAAGCCATTATTCAACGTCTGGCGATTTTGGGAACAGCCCAAGATCAAAATGCACAGGAAATTCAGCAATTGGCCCATCCTACTGAAGTGACTGAGGAAGCCTCATCATGAGTGAACAAATCGCAATCGACTTAAAGGTATTGGGTCATAGTTTCCGTCTGGCCTCCACTGCGGATCAGCAGGATGAACTACAACGTGCCGCGCAATTACTCAATGAAAAATACGATGAATTTCGCCGTAAAGCCCCTCGTATGGAACCAAGTAAACTGATCATTATGGTGGCACTGGAACTGATGCAGGAAGTATTGACGATGAATAAATCCCTGCAACAATATGCGCACTGCGAACGTTTGTTACAAACTATTTTAGAAGAAGTTGAAGAACTAACTGAATAATCGAGTTTTTTGTTTAAACTTCGGTCGTTCGACTAAACTGTTTACAGTTCACGAACAGCATAGAGTTGCCACATCGGCATTATCGTTTATACTTAGTCTAACTCTGAGATGTTCGCCAGCGGGTCAGATTCCCCTGAGCCGATATTTAAATCTTAGGATTGAGTTCTGCATATTTAGAGTGTATGCCCATCCGGTATGGGAAACCCAGCAAGTATGCGTCTCGTCCACCTTGAACTTTAGGGTTCAAGGGTAATGACATGCAGCGGCATCCTCGGAGTGCTTCTATTTTTCTCAAAATATTTCCTTATTTATCTTCTTTTATAAATCTCAAATTTATTACATTTTCCTGGTTTAGCGTCCTGTATCCGTATCTTTTTTCGTCTTTTAAAAAATTGACTAGATCTAAACATAGATCGATTAATTCATCATAAATGTTTCATTATTTTTAAAATTCAATCAAAAATTCATACAGATGCCTATAATACTCGCTATGTTGCTACCCTCTATTTAAGTTATGGCATTTTATTAATCTAATGCCCTAAAATCTTGAAGACTATATTTATGACGACGATGAATCTTTCCGAACTTCGCAAACAGCTACGTAAACAACGCCGTCAACTCTCTCGATTTATCCAGAAACAGACTCAACAACGTATCCTGAATATGATTCGGACTTTGCCAGAATTTCATGCGAGCAAGTTTGTGGGGGTTTATCTGGATGCTTTTGGTGAGGTTCGGACTCAGGCGCTGATTGAATACTGCTTTAAGCATCATAAACGGGTTTATCTCCCGAATATTTGCAATATGAACCAGCAGCTCACATGGGTAGAAATCAGCCAGAATCAATATCGTTCTCAGCGTTTTGCTCATCATCGGTTGGGAATGCGTGAACCCATGGCTACACGGGGGCTGCATGTCTCAAAACTGGATCTTTTAGTTATGCCACTATTAGTCTGTGATCAATATGGTACCCGGATTGGTATGGGTGGTGGCTATTATGATCGTACGCTGGCAACAGCAGCGCGTCGCCCTTTTCGTCTTGGACTGGCGCATGACTTTCAGCGTGTGTCACAACCTTTAGTCCGAGAAGTATGGGATCAGCCTTTAGACGCCCTGCTTACGCCTACACTTTTACAACGTTTTAAGCGTTAAATGATGTATTTCCAAATACATAAGTACTTTAAAATCAAATAATTATTCATTTTTTATACAATTTATTCGCTATAGCCCTTGTAATTTTTAAATTACCCATCACTATTAAAAACATGGCAACACCGTTGTCACTCATTAGGAGTGCCCATGTCTGAAATTATTATGAATCAAGAAACCTTAGAGCCTCAGGTTCCAAGTGTATTACCACTTTTGGCGCTACGTGATGTGGTGGTGTACCCACACATGCAAATTGCGCTATTTGTCGGTCGTGAAAAATCGATCAATGCAGTTGATGTGGCTCGTAACAGTGACAATCTAGTATTTGTAGTTGCGCAAAAAGATTCGCTTACAGAAGAAATTGATCACGACAACCTATATCAATACGGTACTGTCGCGAAGATTGTGCAAGTTGTGAATCACGAAAATGATGAAAACTGTATTAAAGTCCTGATTGAAGGACTGTATCGTGCCAAGCTCAAAACCATCATTGATGAAAATGAGTATTTGACTGCTGAGCATGAACTTAGCCCAATGACTGTATCAGTCGATGAAACCACTCAAGCTACGCGCTTACAGGAGCTGCGTGCCCTGTTCGCTCAGTATGCTGAAGCAAAACTTCGTAATGCTCGTGAGCTGATTGCAGCGGCGAATAAAATCGAAGACTTACTGCAGCTGTTATTCTTCGTAGCGACCCGTGTTCCTCTGAATATCGAAGTGAAACAGAAATTCCTCGAATACGACGAGTTCGATGCACATTTAACTGAGTTGATGACATATTTATTGCAACAGTCTGAAGAACAGCAGATTGAACAGACTTTGCATGACTCGGTTAAACGTCAAATGGAAAAAAACCAGCGCGAATACTTCCTGAATGAAAAAATGAAAGTCATTCAGCGCGAGCTTTCCGATATGAATGGCGGTGCAGAAGATGACGTTGCGGAAATCGAAAAACGTCTGGCTGAAGCTGATTTGCCTGAGCATGTGCGTAAGAAAGCGGAATCTGAGTTCCGTAAACTCAAAGCAATGCAACCAGCCTCTAGCGAAGCTGCGGTAGTTCGTAACTATCTGGAAGTGATTCTAGATACGCCATGGAACAAAGCCAGCAAAGTTAGCATTAACCTGAACAAAGCTCAGGAAATCCTGGATGCCGATCACTATGGTCTGGACGATGTCAAAGACCGTATTGTGGAATATCTGGCGGTTCAGTCTCGCGTGAAAAAATTACGCGGTCCAATCCTGTGTCTAGTCGGTCCTCCAGGTGTAGGTAAAACTTCCTTGGGTGAATCGATTGCCAAAGCGACTGGCCGTGAGTTTGTCCGTATGGCCCTCGGTGGTGTACGTGACGAAGCAGAAATTCGTGGTCACCGTCGTACCTACATTGGTGCGATGCCAGGTAAGATCGTGCAGTCATTGACCAAAGTTGGCGTGAAAAACCCGCTGTTCCTGCTCGATGAGATCGACAAGATGGCTCAAGACTACCGTGGTGATCCAGCTTCTGCGATGCTTGAAGTACTTGATCCATCACAGAACAACAAGTTCAACGATCACTATCTTGATCTTGACCTTGACCTGTCAGAAGTGATGTTCATCTGTACTGCCAATAGCATGAATATTCCAGAGGCCCTGCTGGACCGTATGGAAGTGATCCGTCTGCCTGGTTATACCGAAGAAGAGAAAGTTAACATTGCTGACCGTTACCTTGTTCCTAAAGCAATCAAGAACAATGGTTTACGTACTAAAGAGTTGACTGTGCATGAAGAAGCGATTCGTGACATCGTGCGTCGTTATACGCGTGAAGCCGGTGTTCGTAACCTTGAACGTGAAGTATCTAAAATTGCACGTAAGGTAGTGAAAGAAGCGGTTAGCAAGAAAGCTAAGAATCTTCAGGTTAAAGTGAATGCAGGTAATCTTCCAGATTACTTGGGTCCACACAAATTCGACTACGGTATGGCGGAAGAAGAAGCCCAAATCGGCCGCGTAAATGGCTTGGCTTGGACTTCAGTGGGTGGTGAGTTACTGACTATTGAAGTTGCAGCAGTACCTGGTAAAGGGAAATTTATTACTACCGGTTCACTTGGCGATGTAATGAAAGAATCGATTACCGCTGCCATGACTGTCGTTCGTACCCGTGCGGCTGAGTTAGGTATCGAAGCATCTCGCTTTGAAGAAACTGATGTGCACGTGCATTTACCAGAAGGTGCGACTCCGAAAGATGGTCCATCTGCAGGCTTGGCCCTGACGACTGCTCTAGTATCTGCATTCACCGGTATTGCGATTCGCCCCGATATTGCGATGACAGGTGAAACCAGCTTGAGTGGCCGTGCAATGCGTATCGGTGGTCTCAAAGAGAAGCTGCTTGCTGCGCACCGTGGTGGCATTAAACTGGTATTCATTCCACAGGAAAACGTTCGCGACCTTGCGGAAATTCCTGAGAATGTAAAAGAAGGCCTAGAAATCAAAGCTGTGAAATCGATTGATGAGATTTTACCTCTGGCTTTGATCGATATGCCGAAAGCACTGGTCAAACCACCAATTGTGAAAGCGAGCGAAGAAGCTAAAGCTGCACGTCATTAAGACCTAAAGGCTTTGAAAAACACCCTGCTCTGGCAGGGTGTTTTTGTATCCAAACGAAGATAATTTTAAAGACGAATCACCATATCGACCAAACCATTCACGACCTGAGCCATCTTGGTCAGATCCAGTTTATCTAAGGTATCCTGCTCGGTATTGTAGTAAGGATTACGATAATGCGCTGTGTCTGTAATCAGCATAGTTGAATAGTTAAACTTGGCATAATTCAAATAGCCAGAAAAATTCATGTCCTGAGCAAATGCCGGACTAATAAAACGCTGACAGTCCAGACGCTTGAAACGTTGCATGGACGTGCAGTAATCTCCTGTCAAACCGGCTGATGCCAAATGTCCAATCGCAGCAATGAAGTTACCATGCCGTGGATAGATCCATTTCAAACCTGTCGGATAGGTCTGCACCAGATTTTCATTATAATAGCCAATAGAATCCAGAATAATGACACCTTTCACTTTCTTTTTCTGGGCCTTTAATGCTTTGGCATGTAGATAGCTTCCCATATGTTCAGTCTTGAAATAGGGTGGCTCCTCTAGTGTATAAAAAGCGAACTCAATATTATGTTTGAGTTTTGACTTTTGTAAGGCCAGTAGTCGAGCTGTTTCCAGTACCCCTGCTACACCAGAAGCATTGTTATCTGCTCCATACAAGTCACTAAAGACATCATAATGCGCGCCAATAACCAGTTTGGTTTTGGCTTTGGCATTCAGTTGACACACCACATTTCTATAGCTTAGGCTATTTACAATATAGTTTTGAAATTGGCATGGAATACCCAGCAGACGCATCTGTTCTTTGAGCCATGCGGATACTCGATTCAATTCACTGGTATTTTTAAAATTCCGGTATTCATCAACACTAATAATCTGTTTGATAAACAGTCCCAGATGTTCTGGCTGAGCCTGTTTGGAGGAAAAATTTGCAGGCGCAGCAAAGCTCATGCCTGAACTGGTTAAACCGAGAATAATTAGTAGAAAAGTACAATATCTTTTAATAATGAGACTGGTCCGCATTTCTTATTATCCATTCCTTTATTATCAAGCGGATACTTGAATCATGGATATTAAAGCAACATTAAATTCATGATTTCAATTTCAATTTGTTTCCCTAGCTCAACTTCGTGTTGTTTGATCGTTATAATGAAGTATCTAATTATTGATCCAGTTCCATGAAAATCCGTATCTTAACCATTGGTCAGAAAATGCCAGCTTGGGTGCTGACAGGCTTTGAAGACTATTTCAAACGTATCCAGCCTTTTGTACAAACTCAGGTGGTTGAATTGCCCATGGCGAAACGGGGCAAAAATGATTCTGAAGCCGATATTCTGAAATACCGGAATATTGAAGGTGACAGTATTTTAAATGCCTTAAAACAGAATGAAGTCCTGATTGCACTAGAAGTCGGTGGCCGTGAGTTTAGTACGGAAAAACTGGCTGAAACTATGAAAGGCTGGATGCTGGAAGGTCATGATATTGCTTTGGCGATTGGTGGGCCAGATGGCCATTCTGAAGCAGTCCGAAAAGCAGCAGCCTGGCATTGGTCGTTGTCTAAACTCACCTTGCCACATCCGCTAGTCCGTGTAATGCTGATTGAACAACTGTATCGTGCCATGAGCATTAACCATAATCATCCTTATCACCGTGCAGGCTGATTTGTTGATGCGTTCTGTTTATGCAACGTTTTGTTGAACAATCACCCCTGCCTTTACTTCCCTTTTTATTGCATGATTAAAACATTGAATTAATGTGGTTTGACTTATGAACTTACAGACTTTGCCCGGCTTATTTATTTCTCATGGTTCTCCCATGCTCGCACTCAATCCTGAGCAGGTTGGCCCGGCATTGCATCGTTTAAGCCTGAATCTGCCACGTCCAACTGCCATTATTGTTATGTCGGCACATTGGGAAAGTGAAGCTCTGGAAGTCAATACAGGTATTCGTCCTGAAACTTGGCATGACTTCCGTGGCTTTCCACCTGAATTGTATGAGTTACGCTACCCAGCTCCCGGCAATCCAGAGCTGGCTGAGCAAGTCTTGGGCTTATTGGCCAATGCCGGTCTCTCTGCACATGCCAACAGCACCCGTCCGCGTGATCATGGCGTCTGGATGCCGCTATTACATATGTATCCAGAAGCAGATATCCCAGTAGTTGAAATTTCTTTGCCGATGTCGATGAGTGCAGAAGAGATTTACAAGATTGGCCAGACTTTGTCGCCACTTCGTGAGCAGCAGGTTTTCCTGATCGGGTCAGGGAGCATTACCCATAATTTGCGTGAATTGTCCTGGCAGGGAAATAGCGATGAAGTTCCGGAATGGGCATCCACCTTCCGAAACTATGTGGCCAATAAATTAACCCATAGTGATTTTGATGCCGTTCTGGACTGGCAGTCTATTCCTCAGCTAAAACGTAATCACCCAACACTGGAACACTTTGCTCCACTGTTCTTTGCTATGGGTACTGGCAACCGTTTCAGCATCGTACACAGCAGTTTTACGATGGGCGCTTTGGGGATGGATATCTACCGTTTTGACTAACCGATAGCTCCGCTTATTTAAAATCCGACTTTTTAATATGGATACATTTTTTTAGCAAAAGCTACGATTTGTATCCATATTTTTTGTTAATCTCTTGATTATAATCATGTTGAAACTTTAGTACATAGAATATAAACCAATGAAATTAAGTATTTTTGCGCTTGCCCTACTCCCTTTGGCTTTAACTGCATGTCAATCTTCTCATCTTCCTGTCACTTCAGGAGATCTGGCTATTTCTACTCTATCTACTACATTAAAAACGCCTACACAAATTTTGCCTGCTTATACTTGGGAACTTGATCGTGGGCTGCAACGCCCGATTGTTCTGAGCTTTGATCAGCAAGGCAGACTGAGTGTCGCTTCTGGCTGTAATGGCCTTGGCACGAGCTGGACTGTTAAAGATAATACCCTGAGTACGGGTGACATGATGGGCACCATGATGGCATGTGATGCACCATTAATGGAACAGGAACGTTTTATCAGCCAGCTTCTGCAAAAGCGTGATATTCCGTTTAGTCTGGATCTAAGTGATGCCAATCAGCCGAAACTGAGTATTACTGCAGCTGATAGTCAAAAATATGTCTTTACCGGAAAAATGACACCGGAAACCAAATACCAAGGTCAGGCAGAAACCATTTTCCTAGAAGTTTCACCGCAGACTAAAGCCTGTACGGGTGTAGCTCAACAAACCTGCTTGCAAGTAAAAGAAATCAAATATGATGAAAAAGGCTTAAAGACTCAGGTCGATAAAGACTGGGCTTTATTCTATGATCAAATTGAAGGTTTTCAGCATACACCGAATGAGCTTCAGATTATTCGGGTCAAACGTTATGAAATTAAAAATCCGGCAGCTGACCAGTCTAAATATGCCTATGTATTCGACATGACCGTACAGCGTGAAGCAGTCAAAGGCACTCTATAACGATAAAATCGCAATATAAAAAAACCGAGGCATTCACCTCGGTTTTTTTTCAAGCTTAAACTCAGTCAGACTTAGAATACGCCTTGAGAAAGCATTGCATCAGCAACTTTTACGAAGCCAGCGATGTTTGCGCCGTCTACATAGTTCACGGTACCGTCTTCTTTCGTACCGAATTTTACGCAGTTGCGGTGAATTTCTTTCATGATTGCGTGTAAGCGCTCGTCAACTTCTTCGAAAGTCCAGCCTAAACGCAATGCGTTTTGAGACATTTCCAGACCAGAAGTTGCTACACCACCGGCGTTAGATGCTTTACCTGGAGCATAAAGGATTTTCGCTTCAACGAATTTCTCAACTGCTTCAAGTGTAGAAGGCATATTCGCGCCTTCAGCAACACAGATTACGCCGTTTGCAAGAAGAGCTGCTGCATCATTCGCATCAAGTTCGTTTTGAGTCGCACATGGAAGTGCGATATCACATTTGATACCCCAAGGACGTTGACCTTCAAGGTATTCAAAACCGTGTTTAGATGCAAATTCAGAGATACGGCCACGTTTAACGTTTTTCAGTTCCATCACTTCAGCAAGAAGCTCTTCAGTGAAACCGTCTTTAACGTGAACAGTACCCGCAGAGTCAGATAGAGAAACAACTTTAGCACCTAGGAACATTGCTTTTTCAGCTGCGTACTGCGCAACGTTACCAGAACCAGAGATTGTTACCACTTTATCTTTAAAGCTTTCGCCACGAGTTTTCAGCATTTCTTCAGCGAAATACACTGTACCATAACCCGTTGCTTCTGGACGAGCTAGAGAACCACCGAAAGTCAGGCCTTTACCAGTGAATACACATGAAGTGTCATTGCTGAGTTTTTTCATCATACCAGCCATGTAGCCAACTTCACGGCCACCCACACCGATATCACCCGCTGGGATATCTGTATTAGAACCAAGATGACGATAAAGCTCGATGATTAACGCTTGGCAGAAACGCATGATTTCGCCTTCTGATTTGCCTTTAGGGTCAAAATCAGAACCGCCTTTACCACCGCCCATAGGCAATGTAGTCAGGGCATTTTTGAAAGTTTGCTCGAAACCGAGGAATTTCAAAATAGAAAGGTTCACTGACGGGTGGAAACGCATACCACCTTTGAATGGACCAATCGCTGAGTTGTACTGTACGCGGAACGCACGGTTAACCTGTGTTTGACCTTGGTCATCTACCCAAGCAACACGGAACTGGATCGCACGCTCAGGTTCAACTAGACGTTCTAGTAAACCATGTGCTGCGTATTGTGGATTCTTTTCAATGAATGGCCACAAACTGGTCATCACTTCTTCTACAGCTTGAAGAAATTCGGGTTGATGTGCATCACGTGATTTTACGTAATCTAGGAACTCATTAAGTGTGTTGTATTTCAACGCTTAATCCTCAGCAGAAAATGGATCAAAATTGGTCAAATTTACAATCAATGTTAAATTTTGGCGCAAAATATTAAATATCTTTTGTAACTAATCTACAATACTTTTTTGAAAAATAGTTTAAATTTAATTTGATAACAATTATTTATATTGATTATGAATATTTTTTCTGTGTGCTTAAATACCAACTGAATCAATGCTTAATTGTTAATTTATGCCTGATAATAATGCACAAAGTGACCCTTAATCGTGCATAACTTAGTTCCTTAAAAACATGTTAAAATCATTAAATTGATATATTTTGTTTCATTCACTCTAAGGCTCAGCCCGAGCAGCCTAGGTTATTCATGAATTCGCAGATCTCTCTAGTCCAGTCTATTGATGCTTTATTGCCTCAAACCCAGTGCGGTTTATGTGGTCATCGTGATGGCTGCTTGCCCTATGCTCAGTCCATTGTTAAGGGCGAAGATGCCAATAAATGTGTACCGGGTGGACAGCCCGTCGCTGATGCTCTGGCAGCATTGTTAAATCGTTCTAAACTGCCCGCTGAAGAAAGCGTCTGGCCAATTCAGGCGGATGGTCGTCCTCAGCGCATGAAAGCCATCATCCGTGAAGATGAATGCATTGGCTGTACCAAATGCATCAGTGCTTGCCCGGTCGATGCGATCATTGGCTCAGGCAAATTGATGCATACTGTGCTTACTGACTTGTGTACCGGCTGTGAACTCTGCATTCCGCCCTGCCCGGTAGACTGTATTGATCTGGTCGAAGATCTTCAGCCTTTGCCAACTGAAGCTCAGCGTATTGCTGAACAGGATGATTTGCGTAAACGTTACTATGCGCATATTCAACGTGAAGAAAAACGCCGAATTGACCGTAAAGGTCCAGTGGTTCGTGCAGAAATTAATACAGCCCTATTTGCCCAGTTCTCTGCTCAGGTCGATCAGGTTCCTGTCATTGAAATCGTGAAAAAACCAGCAGATGAAGTGGTTACACTTGATGCCAAAACCACGATTGAGCTTGCTAAATTACGCACACAAATCAAAAAGTTAGAAAAACAGCTTTCTGTTCGTGAGGATGCACGCAAACGCCTGCAACTTGAAGAACTGACGCAGCAATTACAAGCTTTACAGGGATAAGACATGATAACAGTAACAGCTAAGCCTGTAAAAAACATGACTAAAAAACAGATTCAGACTTTCTTTGAGCGCCTGCGTGAGCAGCGTCCGAATCCAAAAACTGAATTGAATTATTCAAGTCCATTTGAATTACTAGTTGCAGTGACCCTGTCTGCCCAGGCTACGGATGTGAGCGTGAATAAAGCCACCGATAAACTGTTTCCGGTCGCCAATACACCGGAAGCAATTTATGCACTCGGCGTGGAGGGGTTGAAGGAATATATCAAAACGATTGGCCTGTATAACTCCAAAGCTGTGAACGTCATTAAAGCCTGTGAAATGTTAATCAAGAAGCATGACAGCGTGGTACCGGACAATCGTGCAGATCTAGAAGCTTTACCGGGTGTAGGGCGCAAAACAGCGAATGTTGTGCTGAATACTGCCTTTGGCCAGCCAACCATGGCTGTAGATACGCATATCTTTCGTGTTGGTAACCGTACCGGTTTGGCAGTGGGTAAAAACGTGCTTGAGGTCGAGCATCGTCTGGTCAAGGTGATTCCAAAAGAATTTATTATTGATTCACATCACTGGCTGATTTTACATGGTCGCTATTGCTGCATCGCACGTAAACCGAAGTGTCACGAGTGTGTGGTCGCTGATGTCTGTAACTGGCCCGACCGTTTTGAATTTGGTGCAAGTCACGCAATTCCGGTGAAAAATATTGAAGCTGAACTTTAGGTTCAGCTTTTTTAATTTAAGTACTCGAAATTTTTTTATTTTTTATTTTGCTCAGCCTGTTCTTGCTTGCGCTTTTGCTCAAGCTCGGCCTGTAATTTAGGATGCAGCTGACGCTCAGGTACCTTACCCGCATTTTCAGCACGTTCTTCCTGACGTACTTTTTTCAGCATCTTGAAGCTGACATAGAACAGTGCAAACAGTACTGCCAGAAATACAATCATCAATCCCAATACAGCAAATTTCACAGCAGATCCTTTTGAACAACGCAATAAAAAGAGCCCTAATATGACTTAGGGCTCTTTGAAAGTCAAAATGATCGGAAACCGATTATTTTGCTTGATCCAGAATCGCGAAAAGATCTTTTTGAACTTCTTCGATTGGACGTAGACCATTTAACTTGTCATAAGTCGGTGCATTTTCGCCTGAAGCTGCACGGCCTTGGTAGAAGCCAACCAGCTGTTCAGTTTCAGTGTGGTATGAACCTAAACGGCGACGAATAGTTTCTTCCTGGTCATCTGGACGTTGTACCAGATCTTCACCAGTTTCATCATCTTTACCTTCCACTTTTGGCGGGTTGTAAACGATGTGATAAACGCGACCAGACGCCGGGTGTTGACGACGACCAGATAGACGTTGAACGATTTCTTCATCCGGCACATCAATTTCAATCACATGATCAATTGCAATGCCTTCTTTTTCCAGGGCTTCAGCTTGAGGAATCGTACGTGGGAAACCATCAAAGATGCAGCCATTTGCACAGTCAGGTTGTGCAATACGCTCTTTGACCAGACCAATGATCAATTCATCAGAAACCAAACCGCCATTGTCCATGACGCTTTTAGCTTGTAGACCTAATTCAGTTCCTTCACGAATTGCAGCACGGAGCATATCACCGGTTGAAATTTGTGGGATATTGTAGCGCTTACAGATCAACTGAGCTTGTGTACCTTTACCTGCTCCAGGTGGTCCGAGTAAGATAATGCGCATATATAAACATCCTCATTTTTTAACTATGTATAAGATACCCAGCTTCACACGACCAAAACGTGTGCTGCTCTTTGGCATCTAATTATAAGAAAGCCACAAACAAATGGATTAAACCCGCAACAAAACCGGTAACTCCCCCCAGGACAATCAAGATCCATTCATCTTCCTGAAAGGCAGGACGTAATAGATTCTGAAACTCGTTAGGCGTCAAATCACGTATGCGGTCTCTAAACATTTGGTAGATCTTCTGTGCACGGCTCGCATTAAACGCAGGGTCGCTTACAGGCACCATCGTAATTTCAATCGAGCGATCGATCAAGTCTGTCTTGAGTTTTGCATACTCTTTTGGCCCTAAAGACAACTGTAAAGAGGTCCGAACCAGCGGTGTTTCCATAATTTCGTTAATATGACGTTTGACAATACGGCGGGTTTTATCTTTTTTACCACCATACATCATTTCTGTCATGATCGATTTTAGCGTAATCAGATCTTCTGTGACCACACTTGCAAATACGTCAGAGACTTCCTCCTGACGTTTCATAAATGCGCCTTGTATGTTATAGGTGCCAATTCTTGGAATCACCGGTTTGATCCAAGGGAATCTATGATCAGCCGTACGCTTAAAGAATTGCGGGTATTTGATATAGTGCGGTTCTACCGGATTAAACACCATCCAGATCGCAATCCAGTTGGTCAGGAAGCCCCAGATAGCCGCCCAGAACGGTACGGTCCAGTGCCATGGCACCACAAACCAGACCACCATCTGGAACAGGCCAAAGAACATCCCGATCAGGGCACTGATATGCCAGATAAAGTTGATTTCTTTCTGCCCGACTTTCAGGAACATGCGCACCATTAAACGGCGATCGCCTTCCATTTGACTGACCACCATGTCGCGCATATCGACCAGTGACTCGACGTTCATGGTCAGTTCAGTCACTAATTCTTTTAATACCTGTGGCAGCTGTTTATGGGCTTGGGCATAAATACGGCGCTTGATTGAATAAGGCAAGTTTTCCCATAGCACCGCATTACGGTCCATCATGACTTCATCAATCAGATGTTCGAGTTCAAAACCGACCTGTTCCCCGATAATACGTGCCATATCATCTGGATCCATTGCCTGCAAGAACTCCTGGATGGAGCCCAATTTAGATAAGGTATTATCCGTGATAATTCCTGAGATTCTTCCAGCTTTACGCGGCACAATACCTTGCCAGCCAACAGGAACAGGCCCGACATGAAAACCCCAAAAATTAATTGGATAAAACACCATTTTTAGCGCCATCCACACGTGAGCCCATGTTACGAATGCGGTCACCGGGATAATGCTGAGCACTGCCCAAAAATCTGGGCGATTCAAGAAGACTTGCCACAATTCATTGACGTACTCAAGCATGCATAAATTCCATATTTAATTTTTTGTTCACAGAATACAGGTATTAATAAAGTTGAATATTTTGTCTATAAACCGATACTTAAAGTATAGGAGAATTGTAGTCTGGGTTCAGTTTCGGCTACAACGCGACCATTACTGTCCTGTAATTTCTCCCCCGCCCCAATACCGATACTAAAACTGCTGATCCGTTCTGAACTAAGCAAAACATACGCCAGATCAATGCCCCCACCTAAACGGCTTTCGTATTTGCCATCAACCTGTTTGCTATCGATATGACCGGCATAAGCCCCTATATAATAACCATTTTTGTCCTTGCCGGTGAGGTGTACAGGATAACGAAAGCCAACTTGTGCTCCAACTGTACGATCATCGTTGAGAAAAGCACCACCTTTCACATAAGCAATCCCATAAGGATTCACCCATTCAGTGTTTAGATGGATAAGTTTCTGGGTAAAACCGACCCCAACATTAAATGCTTTAGGCTCACGATCCTCAGTTCTGTTTGTCGTATTATTCACTTGATCATGTGCATATCCCCCATTTGCAAAGAATGCAAATGCCAACAAAGGGTAAACTTTGTTCATTCCTTCACCATCTTCCTTAATTATAGTTTTTGGTAGAGTCCTATTTTTATTTAATTTTGACTTTATCAGAATTATTAAAACTCTTGTATACAGCACTTTACAATTTTCATGTCTGCAAAGTCAAAGTTTAAACACAGGAATTGCTACAGCCAGTTTTTCATTATCAAATCCCGTACAGTTGCGCTAGAATACTCCACTTTGATTCCTTTCCCTCTGGTCTTAAGTCGATCGCGTATGAAGCAGCACTTTCCTTTAAAAAATGCACAACAAGAAAAGCGCATCTATAACAGTCGGGTCTGGATCTCTGTCGGTATTGTGGTTTTCTTTATGCTGCTGCTGGTCAGCCGCTATGCCTATTTGCAAATTTTTAATTTTGAAACCTTCTCTACGGCTTCTGACCAGAACCGTATTCGTCTGCAGCCCTTAGCGCCCGCACGTGGCTATATTTATGATCGTAACGGTATTTTACTTGCCGATAATTATCCTGTTTTCACAGCTACCTTAAGCCGCGCCGATGTGCAAGATATTGATGATACGCTGAAACGTCTTACACCGATTCTGGAATTGACTGAAGAAGATATTGAACGTTTTCAGGCACGAGTCAAGACGGCGCGTAAAACTGAGCGGGTATCGATCAAGCTGAATCTGAATGAAAATGATATTGCCCGTTTTAGTGAAGTAAAATATCTATTTCCGGGCGTCAATATTGAAACCCAGATGACTCGTTACTATCCGCATGGTGAACTCTTTGCGCATGTGATTGGTTATGTCGGCCGCATTAATGACAAAGAACTTAAAGAAATTGATAAGGATCTCTATGCGGGGTCTAACCTGATCGGGAAAATTGGGGTAGAAAAATACTATGAAGATCTCTTACATGGTGTGCCAGGGAATGAGTCAGTCGAAGCTGATGCTTTCGGTAATGTCCTGCGTCATTTAGGCCGTAAAGAGCCGGTACGCGGTAATGATCTGTATTTGTCACTAGATTATGGTCTACAAACCATTGCCACAGAGCAACTGGCCGGTCGTCGCGGTGCTATTGTCGCGATTGACCCACGTACAGGTGAAATTCTGGCGCTGGTTTCCAGTCCAAGTTTTAACCCTAATTTATTTGTCACCGGGATTAGTAGCAAAGACTATTCAGGCCTTCGTGACAGTTTGGATCAGCCACTTTATAACCGTGCGGTTCAAGGGGCTTATCCTCCAGGTTCAACGATCAAACCGATGTTTGGTATGGGCGGTCTGCATTATGGATTGGTCGACTGGAGTACAGCGATTTCTGACCCGGGCTACTTTACCTTGCCGGGCGATAGTCACCGCTTCCGTGACCATAAGAAAACTGGTCATGGTGCTGTGAACCTGCATAAGGCGCAAGTGGTGTCCTGCGACACATATTTCTATGTCATGTCCTACCGCATGGGCATTGAAAAAATGAATAGCTGGATGCGCCAGTTCGGCTTTGGCGAAAAAACCGGTGTAGATTTACCAAGTGAAAGCTCAGGACTTTATCCAAGTCCTGAATGGAAAATGCGTACCCGTAAATCCAAATGGTCACGTGGTGAAACCATTTCGGTGAGTATTGGCCAAGGTGCATTTACCGCAACACCTTTACAGCTTGCTATGGCAACTGCTATTACAGCGAATCAAGGCTCACATGTTACGCCTCACGTACTGCGTGAAAGTAAGGGTGCCAAACCTTTTACAGTACATAATGCCCCTAATGGTAAAATCGACTTTAACGGTCAACCAGACGACTGGATTAAAATGCGTGATGCCATGATTGATGTGGTTCAGTCAGGTACAGGTCGCGGAATCCGATCACCAATGTATCAAATTGCAGGTAAAACTGGTACGGCACAGGTGAAAAGTATTGCCCAGGGTAAACGCTATAATGAAGCCCTGCTGACTGAACGCCAGCTGGATCATGGTCTGTTTGTTGGTTTTGCTCCTGCTGAAACCCCTGAAATTGCAGTAGTCGTTGTCTGGGAAAATGGTCGACATGGGGGTTCTGCTGCACAACTGGCTAAACCGTTATTTGACTACTGGTTACTGTCTCGCGATAAAAATCCGATTCATCCTGCAGGCCATCAAATTAGTGGCGGTCTCATGACAGCAGGTATTAAACCGGGTGAATTGCCAAGTGGACCGAATCTGTTAAGTGCAGATCCGAATGCGAGCCCAACCCAAGAAGGCAGTCAGGCGACCCATGCACAGTCAAACAATCCGCAACCTGCAACTTCTCGCTCTGCTCCTGCAGCCAATGACGATCAGGAATAATTCATGAAAAATCAACTTAGAATTATTGGTGGTGACTGGAAACGCCGTCAATTGGCTTTTGCCAGTATTGAAGGATTACGTCCTACACCTGACCGTGTGCGTGAAACTTTGTTTAACTGGCTGATGTGGGATGTCCAGAATGCCTGTGTCTTGGATCTGTGTACCGGTTCAGGCGCTTTATCCTTTGAAGCATTATCACGTGGTGCAGCTTCAGTGGTGATGATTGAGCCGGATCGTACTCAGGCACAATTCCTAACCCAAAATCTGGAATTACTCAAAGTCACCAAAGCACGTGCGCAACTTAAAATTTCGACAGCACAACAAGCCTTAACCAGCCTGAAACAGCAGTTTGATCTGGTCTTTCTAGACCCACCTTATAGTCTGGATTTATGGGAAACTCTGGCTACTCAGACTGATCCACTGATTAAAGAAGATGGTTTTATCTATGTAGAAGCCGATCGTGAACTGAGTACATTGAAGCTGCCAAGTTCATGGCATTTAATCAAAAATACCAAAGCCGGCACAGTACGCGCAGGGCTGTATCAGAAAAAAGCAGCTTAAGACTTACTTATATTAAATACTTAAATAAAAAAGGATTCCTTCCTTTAAGGAATCCTTTTTTATAAATAGAAGATAACGGTTAACGATTACGACGCCAGTCCCTATCGCCTCTATCACGTTTCCAGTCACGATGATCTTTATGTTTTTTCCAGTCCTTATCACCACGATCCCGATCATAATGTCCATTACGATCATGATGACCGCGATAACCTTCATCCCAAGGATCAACCACACAGCCTGTTAGCGCTACTGCCAATACGGATGACAGTAATATCATTTTTTTCATGTTCATCACCTCTATACCGCCCTCAATTAGTATCAAGTGATTTCATGAAGAGTACGCGGAGCCATTGTTGCACTCTTGTATGATTTTGTTCATTTTCCATACTTAATTAAAGGATTTGTCTCGGATTTAATAAAAATCATTTATGCATATTTATACTTAGATTCGCATAAATACAGCTAAGGATCTGCTTGGTTTTTCTGACCATATTTTGAATACTACAAACTTTTCCAATACCCTGATTTTTATGACGACCTGACTACTCTTTATTCTTGGTGCAATTATCGCAGGATTTGTACAGGGACTTACCGGTTTTGCTTTTGCATTAATTGTCATGTCATTCTGGGTATGGGGATTGAGTCCTCAACTTGCTGCGCCTTTAGTGGTTTTTGCCTCGGTGTGGAGTCACCTCATTTCATTATCTAATGAGCCTAAACTTCCTCACCTGCACCGAGCCTTATATCTACCTTATTTAATTTCAGGTCTGATCGGTGTCCCACTCGGTACCTGGTTACTGAATATCGTTGAAGCGGGCACTTTTCGTATTTTTCTTGGTATATTTCTCGTGATCTGGTGTCCACTAATGCTGCTGAATCCACAGATTAAATTGATTCAACATTCAGGCAAAACTGCGGATGCAGGGATTGGTTTGGTTGGTGGCATTTTAGGAGGTTTAGGGGGATTCTGTGGTTCTGTACCATCTGCCTGGTTAATGCTGAAACAGCTACCGAAAGAACAGCAGCGCTACATATTGCGTCATTTTAATTTTGCCATACAGGTGTTTACCTTAGCCGCCTATTTACTGCAAGGCAGCTTAAATCAGACTCACCTTCCCTATATGGTGGTACTCATTCTAGCTGTAAGTATTCCCGCTATTTTAGGCGCACGTCTGTTTCATCGAATATCAGAATTACGTTTTAAACAGATTGTCTTAGGCTTACTCTTCAGCTCGGGCTGCTTTCTCCTGATTAAGGAAGGTATTGACTCATTTGCGCGATAGAGCAGCTCTAAAACCTTACATCACTTTGCTTTCAGCCCTATTGCTGTTATGTTAGCCCGAATGATTCTCAGGCGGATATAAGCAATGCAAATTCGTGATCAAATTGCCCTTGTCACTGGTGGTGCACGTGGATTGGGTCTAGCCATTACCCAGCTCCTGATACAGGAAGGTGCACGTGTGGTAGTAAATTACCATAGCAGCAAAACCCAAGCTGAAGCTTTACAAAATCAGTATCCTGATCAGGTCTTTGCCTATCAGGCAGATGTAACACAAGCTGACCAGGTAAAAGCTTTATTTGCTGCCAGCAAGGCCCATTTCGGAGAAGCCGTCCATTCCGTTATTAATAATGCGCTGGTGCAGTTTGAGTTTAATGGTGATGAGCGACCTAAAGTTGAAGATCTGACCTGGGAAAGTATGTCCCGTCAGTTTAGTGGAGCAGTTCAGGCCTGTTTAAATACAACACAAGCTGCATTAGAAGATATGAAACAGGCAAATTTTGGTCGTATCGTGAATATTGGGACTAACCTGGTTCAAAACCCTGTCGTTCCTTATCATGATTATACGACTGCGAAAGCGGCGCTATTGGCCTTTACCCGAACTACTGCGCAAGATCTTGGTCAGTATGGGATTAACGTGAACATGCTTTCAGGCGGATTACTGCAAACCACGGATGCAAGTAAAGCAACACCTGACTTTGTCTTTGACCTGATTGCTCAGTCCACTCCTCTGCGCCGCGTGATTACACCTGAGGAATTTGCGTCTGCTATTCTGATGTTCCTGTCACCTTATTCACGTGCAGTGACAGGTCAAAACCTGATTGTCGATGGCGGACTGGTTAAAGGTTAAAGATTGCCAAGGAAGAATGAGATTCTAAATTTTATTCTTCTATTTTTTGACCAGTTGTTGAATAAAACTACTTTTGCATAGCGCATTTACTTCTACAATAGTGCGCTCCCCATCAAAGTTCATCTTTTTCTATGAAACTCCTAACGGCATTGCTCAGTAGCATATTACTGGCAGGTTGTATGTCCAATGATCTTAAAAAGTCAGAACAGCTTCTGCAAAACTTCAATTGTGCCAAGATTGATACAGCGCAAATGCCACACAGTAGTATGACGGATTATTATCAACACATGCTGTACAGCAGCAAAACCAAGGTCGAGTCTTATATTGAGCAATATCATCAAGGTGAAGAGCCTTTTGACCTGCCTTTATATGAAGTGGTAGAACAGCAATACAATCTTTATAAAGATGCCTGCCAGAATCTGGGGGGAATTTTATCTGAAGAGAATCAAAATTAAATTCGGTATTTATATATCGTACAGAAAAGCAGAGTCCATCCCTCTGCTTTTATTTTTCCTGAAATTAAAAATAGCGTTGATCAATACTGAATTTTTCAGGAAATTTAGGTTCAATATTGGCATAGAACGCCATGATCTCAGCCATATCCTGTTCATAATTTCCTGTTGGATAAATGATTTTACCTACGCCCGCTTCTTTTTTTGCATAATCCATATAAGCCAGCGCAATTGGCACACCCGCATTGATCGCCACATGATAAAAACCGGTTTTCCATTGTTCCTGACGGGCACGTGTGCCTTCCGGTGTAACCAGCATCACTAGTTTAGGATGCTGTTTAAATAGATCTGTCATAACCTGAACCATGCTTGGACGTGGCTCACTCGGTTGTTTGGGACGACGGTCAATACCAATTCCACCCATTGCACGTACAAAAGGCCCAAATGGAAATTTCATATAGCTGTCTTTAATGGTCAGACGCACATTCACTTTTAAAGCCTTCAAGGCCAAACGTGCATATAGTGCATCCCAGTTACTGGTATGTGGCGCTGCAATCATCACACATTGATCAAGGTCTTCGGGCCATTGGTCATCGGTTTTCCAGCCCATTAAATTTAAAGTTTTCTCAGCTAAATTTTCAAACACAGCTACATCACAATCATTGTCAAAATTTCGCCACAGTCTAACAATGCAGCAGAATATAGATAGTGCATCCTGAACAATAAAGCACCAATTAATATATATATGTATTTTTAAAACTGTAGGAAAAATTTTCAATTTATTGTTATTTGAATATTTCCTCTTTCACTTCCTATTGCAAGCTCACTCTTTTAAGCAAATAGTGAGTTCAATTTATTTTACTGATTTATATATTTTTCCATCCTAATTTTAGAATATGTCGATTTTAGCTTTCTTTCTATACTTCACTGACATAATAAATTTCAGGAAGATTTTCATGAAAAAGACTTTAATTTGTCTTGCCTTAGCGGGGTTACTTACAGCATGTGGCGGTTCAGATAATGATCGTACAGAGGGTTCATCACCTGTTCCACCTACAGCTCCGGTCGGGACCGAAACTGGTGTACTGACAGATAGAATTATCTCAGGAGTAACATATATCACCAGCAGTGGTGCTGAAGGGGGTTACTAATGAAAAAGGCGAATTTAAGTTTAATGACGGAGAAAAGGTTAAGTTCCTGATTGGTGACGTACAACTAGGTCAAGAAATTCAAGCCAAAGAACGTGTTACGCCTTTAGATTTAGCACAAACTGAATATGCACGTACCAACCTGATAGTGCTTTTACAGTCTTTAGGTACAGACAGTAATCATGACAATGGGATTAGCATCAGTACCGAAACTGCTAATGCCCTTCTTAATCAAAGTTTAGATTTTTCTAAGGCCCCTACAGCTTTTGCTACAGACGTAGTATCGACAGGCGTAGTTACCACAGAAAAATTGATTACACCTGAAAAAGCTGCAGGAAACTTCCAGTCAACTTTCTATAAAGACATCGCCGGTACTTGGGAAATTGGCCGTAATGCAAACAGCGCTGTACTGATCCATATTTTAGAAGATGGCCATTATGCCTTAGGTCAAGCAGAAGCTGCTGACGGTGATGGAGCGCCTGGCATTGAAACTGGAGAGTTAAACTGGAACGCAATTACCAGCGTGATTTCACCGCGCATTATTCAAGACAGTAATGGTGAATGGGGACTCTCAGATCCTGCAAAAGGCAAACCTTACACCTTAAACTGTGATGGAACGACCTTAATTCTGACAGAACCGGGGATCAATACCGAATACCGGTTAAGCCGCGTCAAACAGTCTGCTAATGGTCTGGTAGGTGCTTGGAGATTTAGTGACAACCATTTATTTGCCTTCTTTGACACAAACTATTATTTCTTCCTGGTAACTGAAGGCGGAGATGATTGTGGCTGGCCTGGAATTGAATATGGCAAATTTACTCTTTCAGGTAATACACTCACAACCACTGAAGTTTTATTCGATACCAATGAATGTGGCGGATTACAAGACAGTTCCGATGGCAGCAAGACCATTGCAAACATCAATGTATCGGCTGAAACTCTGATCTTGCATCCACAAGGTGAAGGTCCTGTAACATTACAGCGCGTTAGATAATGAGCACAGTCTACCTAAAGAATTATCTTTAGGTAGGTTTAATTAATATGTTCAAAATGAATCGTACATCCCATCAATAAGTGCATCAGTTCAATCTGTGAAGTGCAGTCAGTTTTTTCATAAATATTCTTAAAATAAGTTCGTACTGAACTTAAAGTGATCCCACATTTCGCCGCAATTTCTTCTAATTTATAGCCATTGATTAAAAGTTCACACAAATCAAATTCACGTTTTGACAGTTGATATGCTTGCTGTAAATAAGCTCTGGATAATGAATAATGCCGATTTTTGTCTGTCATAAATACAGCAATCTGATGCTGAGCTTCAGAAAATTGCTGCATCTTTTTTAATCTTTTAAAAGACACCACAGTGAGCATCAATTGCTGCATTTTAGAATCCTGCAGAGCCAAGACCCCGCCTATTTCACTCGGCATACTGGTCTCTTCTAGCAAAGCACTGGATAGCAATCTTTCCAGACGTTCCTGATCACCTACCGGTGTTTTCAGACGGTTATGTATATCCATTTCCAAACACGTTGAAGCTTCAATCATGCTTTGTGCCAGTGGATTTGAATAAGATAACTTGAGATCCTGATCCAGCAAAATAATACCGATTTTTAAACAGTCCAATACGGTATATAAGCTGATATTGTCTTGTTGTACCAAACTGATTTGCCGATGAATCTGTAAAGAGCGACGCAAATGTATACCGATCCGTTTGAGAAAATTCAGTTCAGCTGCTTCAAAACCTTGAGTGTGTGGAGCACGATGTAGTCCCATGACTGCCCAGCGATAATTTCCTTTGTCCAGCAATACTCCCGCCATATACCCTATCCCTGTAGGCTTAAGGCATTTTTCATAAAAGATATACTGCTCTGTTCCAGGTTGATCTGCATAATGACGGCAGTCCTGATTAAGCGCCTCCCCCATATCAATTTCATTCCATAGAGGCATGTGCAGCTTCATGTCAATGACCCGAATCCGTTCATCCTGATAAGCAGCCAGACTTTCTTCCGGGATATTGTAAGTATAAACAAAGTCATAGGCTGGATTAAATTGATCAAGGCCGGTAAAAATTTCACTATGACTCTGGGTATATTGCACAATATCCTGAATGACCTCCAGCCATAAAGCAGGCAATAAAGCAGCATCATAAATTTTCGCGATGATATTATTTTCCTGTTCTGCTTTCATGACCGCTCTTTTTAATAATTATTTCTATCAAATCATAACCTTAAGGTTTATAAAATAAAACTAAAGAAAACCAATCGCTTATTTTGTATTTTAATTATCTTAGTTTCTCATCTACATATATTTAATCAGTTTCACTTAACGAATCAATTTTTAACAAGATCTCTCTGTATATTGATAGCTCATACTTCTAATGTAAATCCTAGAACAGAAGAACAAGAGGATGATCTTCAATGAAAAAAATACTATGGCCTGCTTTACTGGTAGTAACGGTTACTAGTTTAAGTGCATGTTCTAAACAGAACGACCGCGATATAGCCGGCGCAGATTCTCAATCTAATACCACAAATGCTCCTGTTACTACAGAGACTATAAATAGTCAAAGCAATATGAGTACCGAGATGACCAGTAAAGCTACTGTCAACTCAAACTGGGTAGGTGAATATGAAGGTGTTTTCCCATGTGCTGACTGCGAAGGGATTAAAGTTGAACTAGATCTTAATCCTGATAAAACTTATGAATTGAGTGAGGAATATTTAGGTAAAACTGGAAATAATGAAACTGAAACAAAAGGTAGCTTCACTTTCGATCCTCAACAACCTTCTATTATCGTCCTAGATGGAAAAGCTGAAAACCGGAAGTTTTATGTAGGTGATAATTTCGTTGAAGCTCGTGATATCGAAACAGGTAAGGAAATACAGAGTAATCTGAATTATAAATTAGTTAAAAAATCCCCTTAATCATTTTATAACTTAATAAAAAATCCCCGCAAAAGCGGGGATTTTTTACATCATATGATCGAACGATGAATTACATCATACCGCCCATACCACCCATGCCGCCCATATCAGGCATAGCTGGTTTTTCTTCTGGAATTTCAGTAATCATACATTCTGTTGTTAACATCAAGCCAGCAACAGAAGCTGCATGCTCAAGTGCAGAACGAGTTACTTTAGCAGGGTCAAGAATACCCATTTCCAGCATATCGCCATATTCACCTGTCGCTGCGTTATAACCATAGTTACCTTCACCGTTCTTCACAGCATTGATCACTACAGATGGTTCATCACCAGCATTTGCTACGATTTGACGAAGCGGAGCCTCAATTGCACGACGAAGGATATTAATGCCAACGTTTTGATCATCGTTCGCACCAGTCAGACCATCAAGTGCAGATGCAGCACGCACCAGCGCAACACCACCACCTGCAACAACACCTTCTTCAACTGCAGCACGAGTTGCGTGAAGTGCATCGTCTACACGATCTTTCTTCTCTTTCATTTCAACTTCAGTTGCAGCACCGATTTTAATAACTGCTACACCGCCTGCCAATTTAGCAACGCGTTCTTGAAGTTTTTCTTTGTCATATTCAGAAGTAGATTCTTCGATTTGTGCACGAATTTGCTGAACACGCTCAGAAATCTGATTTGCATCACCAGCACCATCAACTATCACTGTATTTTCTTTAGATACAGTTACTTTATGCGCAGTACCTAAGTGTTCAAGTGAAGTTTGATCTAACTGCATACCGATTTCTTCAGAAATCACAGTACCGCCTGTCAGGATCGCGATATCTTGAAGCATTGCTTTACGACGGTCACCGAAACCAGGGGCTTTAACAGCACATACTTTGATAATGCCGCGCATGTTGTTTACTACAAGTGTAGCCAACGCTTCGCCTTCAACATCTTCAGCAATGATAAGAAGAGGCTTACCAGTTTTCGCAACAGCTTCCAAAACAGTGATCAATTCACGGATGTTGCTAATTTTCTTGTCAACCAATAGGATGTATGGGTTTTCAAGTTCAGCAGTTAAAGTGTCTTGTTTGTTTGCGAAGTATGGAGAGATATAACCGCGGTCAAACTGCATACCTTCTACAACATCAAGCGAATCTTCAAAGCCTGAACCTTCTTCAACAGTGATTACGCCTTCTTTGCCCACTTTTTCCATTGCTTGTGCAATCAGAGAACCAACAGTGGTGTCAGAGTTTGCAGAGATCGAACCAACTTGCTCAATCGCTTTAGAGTCAGAAGCTGGTTTTGCAGTTTGTTTAATATTTTCAACAACAGTTTTCACTGCAAGGTCGATACCGCGTTTCAGATCCATTGGGTTCATACCCGCTGTTACTGACTTGATCCCTTCGTTCAGGATTGCTTGAGCCAATACAGTCGCAGTCGTTGTACCGTCACCTGCGATATCATTGGTTTTTGAAGAAACTTCACGAACCAGTTGCGCACCCATATTTTCGAATTTGTCTTTTAGGGTGATTTCTTTCGCAACAGATACACCATCTTTAGTGATGTGCGGTGCACCGAAAGAACGGTCGATTACAACGTTACGGCCTTTAGGACCTAAAGTCACTTTCACCGCATCTGCAAGGATGTTCACACCAGCAATCATTTTTGAACGAGCTGAATCACCAAATTTTACGTCTTTAGCTGACATATTTGACTCCGAATATTGTTGTATCTTTACAAAATCTGAATTGGAATGAGTAAAACGATCTGGCGCAGATTAAGCTTCTAATACTGCTAGGATGTCAGACTCTTTCATGATTAAAAGTTCTTCGCCGTTTACTTTTACAGTTGTACCTGCATAAGTACCGAACAATACTTTGTCGCCAACTTTTACGTCTAACGCGCGTACGCCATTGTCAGTGATTTGACCATTACCAACTGCAATGATTTCACCTTGTGCAGGTTTTTCAGCAGCAGAACCTGGAAGTAAGATGCCCCCAGCTGTTTTTGTTTCTTCTTCAACACGACGAATAACAACGCGGTCATGTAATGGACGAATGTTGCTCATAAATAACTCCATCAGACTAAGTCTTTTTTAGATCACCGATGACGACTTATTTATTCCATTGGTCATCATCAAAATTTTTTGATGTCCTTTTTATGGAGATGGAATAAAATGCTTCAAGGGCAAAAATGAAAAAAAATTGGTTTTTTTTTAATTTTTTGATGGATTGCGTATTTTTTGTCTATTTATTTATGGGATCAGGCTGTGGAACAAAGGTTTTTAACTGTTCATCAAAACAATATTGCGTAATTTTTCCTGTTGCATCAATTGCATTAAAGCTATTCGGCTGATTCTTATGGAGCCGATGTGACGCAGAAGTCCCGGCATGGACATCATAAACTGGATGATCTCCTCCCAATTCAAATATATGGTTCAAATCATAGACTGCGGTACGATGCAAATGCCCATGCAATAAAGCAAACAGACCATGTTGCGACCAAGACTCCAATGCAATTTTGGCCATCAGGGGAATATCCTTAAACCCCCGGCTATTCTGAGATGGCACATAAAAAGGTTGATGACTGACAATAATCTTAATTTTGGAAGCAGGTGCCTGCTGTAGTTTCAGGTCAATCCTTTGAATCTGCTCAAGTGATAAATGGCCTTTGGTATGATATCGACGTCTAATTGAATTTACCCCAATCAGATAAAAATGTTCAGTTTCTAAAACAGGCTCCAGTTCACCAAAGAATAATTGATACCGGGTAAATGGAGTAAATAACCGATTCCATAAATGATAAAGCGGAATGTCATGATTCCCCGGGATCACCAGATAAGGCGTATTCAACTGATCCAGAAACCGTTTACAGGCAAAAAATTGTCCCAAACGTGCTCGCTGGGTGAGATCGCCGCTGACTACCACCGCTTCCAACGGATGATCCCAACAAAATTGCTGGATGGCTTCCAAACATTCAGGCCTTTCTGTACCAAAATGTAGATCAGAGAGATGCAGAATCATGCGGCACCATTACACTTAAACTATTTTTTAAAACTGAAATATTTAACGGTGGTGTCATTTCTACCGTCTCCCCATCTATGGCAACCATTAATTTCTTACGTTTAGACTCAATTCGCACCTGATCAGCAGCAAAACTATAAACATCGGAGGCTTGATCAATCTTGCCCCGAATTAACTGATATACCAGCTTGAATAACGTCAGCTTGTCACTTTTGGAAACTACAACCCCAGCCACCTTCCCTTGCTCAGCAGCTTGGGCAATCCGCATTTTCATGTCTGCCAGTTGAAGTGGATTATTACCAAAGAAAATCAGTGGAGTTTTGACCGGATATTTCTTCTGACCTACCCAAATTTCCAGTTTTAATTCTTTACGGTTACGAATCAAAACATCGAGTGCTGAGGTATAGGCATGCAAAGGGAGACGGCCAAATATGCGATTATAGTCTTCACGTTTTTTAATAAATAAGGGATATAAGCCCAGACTAGCATTGTTCAGGTAGATTTCCTGATTAATACGCGCTACATGGATACATTTGGTTTGACCCGTTGCAATGACTTGTGCGGCTTTAACCAAATCTAAGGGAATATCCAGCAATCTTGCCGCATAGTTAAAAGTACCTAAAGGCAATATTCCGACTGGAATATCAGTTTCAAGCAGGTGTTTGGCGACTGAATTGAGCGTTCCATCTCCTCCTGCTGCCACGACCACACCATGATCCGGCGATTGTTGATGCCGTTGCAGCACTTCAGCAATGACTTTTTTGAACTGTTCTGGATCGTTGATTTCAAAGGCTTTAGTCTCAAAATCATGCGCTGCAAAAATATCTAGTAATTGCTTATATTTTTCTTGTTGGTCGAATAGACGGAAACCAGAATTATGATTATAAATAATAGATAAGGGTTTAGATTGATTAGACATTTTTTACACAGATTGATGCACACCTATTGGCATTTTGTCCAATTCATAAACAATTAACAGTTGCTTTATGTAAAATTCGAATGGCGACCATTTATTTAATCAATAACAAATATAAGTGAACAATTTTAATTAAATATTTGATTCAAATATAAATAATTAAAATAAATACCACGCATAAAGATAATAAATACATATTTAAGATTTTGATTTTATTTATATCTTATTGTTTTATATAAATTTAAACAGAAAATAGCATAATATTCCAAATAAAATCCAGCACTTCTTTAGTCTTATTTTTTTGATGATTTTATGCTTTAATACAGCCACTTTTTTTCATATTTCATCTGGTCAGTATTTTATTGACCAGATTGTACTTTGTACAAAATTTTGTACACATTTGAGATAGGCCTCACCATGACCCAAGTGAACGCACCAGAATTCGTTCGTCACCCTAAGCTTATTGCATGGGTGGAAGAAATTGCTAAATTAACAAAACCAGCAAAAATTGAATGGTGTGACGGTAGCGCAGAAGAATATCAACGTTATATCGACTTGATGATCGCTAACGGCACAATGCAAGCGCTTAACCAAGAGAAACATCCTGGTTCTTATCTTGCAAATTCTGATCCTTCTGACGTTGCTCGTGTTGAAGACCGTACTTTTATCTGTTCTGCAAATAAAGAAGATGCTGGCGCGACCAATAACTGGGAAGATCCAGCAGTTATGCGCGAAAAATTGAATGGTCTGTTTGATGGTTCAATGAAAGGTCGTACCCTATATGTGGTTCCATTCTCTATGGGTCCTTTGGGTTCACACATTGCGCACATCGGTATCGAATTAACTGACTCTCCTTATGTGGCAGTCAGCATGTCTAAAATGGCTCGTATGGGTAAAGCTGTTTATGACGTTCTAGGTACAGATGGTGAATTTGTTCCTTGCGTACACACTGTGGGTGCACCACTTGAAGAAGGTCAAAAAGATGTTGCTTGGCCTTGCAACAAAGAAAAATACATCGTGCACTACCCAGAAACTCGTGAAATCTGGTCATTTGGTTCTGGTTACGGCGGTAACGCATTGTTAGGTAAAAAATGCCTGGCTTTACGTATTGCATCTTATATGGGTCGTCAACAAGGCTGGTTAGCTGAACATATGCTAATCCTTGGCGTGACTAACCCTAAAGGCGAAAAACATTACATCGCAGCTGCATTCCCATCTGCTTGTGGTAAAACAAACTTCGCGATGCTGATTCCACCAGCAGGTTATGAAGGTTGGAAAATTGAAACTGTAGGTGACGATATTGCCTGGATCAAACCAGGTGAAGATGGTCGTTTATATGCAATCAACCCTGAAGCTGGTTTCTTCGGTGTAGCTCCTGGTACAAATACCAAAACGAATCCGAACTGTATGGCAACTCTTCATAAAGACGTAATCTATACAAACGTTGCTGTGGCTGACAACGGTGAAGTTTGGTGGGAAGGTCTGACTAAAGAAGCACCTGCGAATCTGACTAACTGGAAAGGTCAACCACACACTGGCGAAGAAAAAGCGGCTCATCCGAACGCTCGTTTCACAGTTTCTGCTGGTCAATGCCCTTCTATCGATGCGGATTGGGAAAATCCAGCAGGTGTTCCAATTTCTGCGTTCATCTTCGGTGGTCGCCACT